>JAHDBK010000113.1 GCA_020630455.1 Saprospiraceae bacterium | reverse complement strand
GTTGTTTTTAAAATAGAAAGGTAATTTTTATATTTGCTGATATTAGACATAATTAAATTCCTTTCTGTAAAAATGAATGTCACTTTAGAAAAATTAGAAACTAAGCATCGTTTAAGTCAAAGAACATATAATGTTTGTAGATTAAATGGCTTACACAATCTTGAAAGCATATTAGACTATTATCTCACTTATGACTCTTTTACAGCTCTACGTAACTGTGGTAATAAATCCAATCAAGAATTAATCACCCTTTGTGATTATTACCTAAATACCAACACAATACAAGAAGTTAATGAAAGAGAAGAAATAATTAATGCCAATACCTCAATAGAAAAATTAGCAAAGCATTTTAATTTGAGTACTAGAAGTTTTAACACATGTACTTTAAATAATTTAAACACATTAGGAACAGTAATCCTGCACTACAAGCAGTATCAATCATTTAAGAATTTACAAAACTGTGGAGAGAAATCAAATAAAGAATTAATAGCATTATGCAATTCTTATTCAGATATTACAGTAGAAAAAAATATCAAACACAAGCAGTATGATTTTTTAACAAAAAGAGCAATAAATGCAATTATAATTAATAAAATGATTGATAAAATTGAGACATTAGATAAACGTTCTGCAAATTTAGTTCAAACACTCCTATCAAAATACAATAATCAAACATACCCAATATTTCATTATCTATCCGATATTAACTTTGACTTCAAAAAAATCAATCAAATTAGCAAAAATAGTACCCAACAATTAACTAATTACTTTAATTCAATATTTACTTTTGCTCAAACTATTTCTACATACTCTGAAGATAAACTCGAAAAAATACACATCATATCAAAATTTCGATTAAAATTCCCTTCACTTTCAAAGCAAACAGAAGAATGGTTAACAAACAATTATTTAAAGATTAAAAACGATTCATCTAATATATTTCGTTTAATTCAAATCATGCTAGAAAATAACGATTTGATAGAAAAAAGACAAGCTTATATTTTCTTAAATTCAAGTTCGTATTTAAATTCAGATAAAAAGACTCTTAAAGATTTAGCTTCAAATTTAAATATATCTCGTGAACGTGTTAGACAACTCTCAACACCTAAGCAGTTAGAACAACCATTTTGGAATGAAGTTTTAAAACTCATTACACTTACCTCTATGGAAATAGGTTTTAATGGCTTTGATTTTAGCACTTCTTCTGAAAACTATTTCTCCTTTAATCAAAAGGATGATTTTTCTGATTTTTTCACAACTGAATTTTACAATAAATTTTATAGCTTATTTATTGATTCTAACTTAATCCCAATTTCTAACAACAAAGAAGATAAATACTATCCTAAATATCTTGTTCATAAAAAAATACTTAATATTATAGACGTTTTTTCTCTTAGAAATGAATTAGAAGTTTTGTGTAATGATAAAATAGTAAAATCCTATGAAATAAATTTAAAAGGTTTTCTATATAAATTTGCAACTCAAACCGAAACTCTTTTAAATTCACTTCAAGAAGTAATAGAAGCTATAGAAAACGTAATATATCAAGAGTTTGAAATTCTAACTAATCTTGAAGGAAATATTATTATTGAACGTAATACTGCAAAACAAGTACATGAATATATTTATGAAATCTTAGAAGAAGCCAATACCCCTTTACACATCAAAGAATTATTTAAAAGAATAAACGATATAGATGATTCTATTTTAAGAGCTACTGAAATTACTGCAATACGTTCCCATTTACTCCGTTACCCCAATATGTTTATAAACACTGCTCTTAGTACCTACGGTTTAAAAAAATGGGAAATAGAAGGAAGGCAGATTGACGGAACAATCAAAGACGTTGTAGAAAAGTACTTAGAAAAATACGACACTCCTAAACATATACAAGAAATAACTGATTTCGTAACTCAATATAGAAATACAAATAAAAACAGTATCTATAGAAATCTACAAGTAGATACTCATAAAAAATTTATTATTTTTGGATATGGTTTTGTTGGACTTACTTCTAAACAATATTCAGCAAAAGATACAATATTTAATCAACTTCCAACTGTTTCTATAAGATTTTTTGAACGTGATTATTTTTTAAATGGCAAATCACAGTTTGATTTTGACACTTTAATACATATCTTTGCTAAGAAAAACAACCTATTAGAAATCCAAGTCCGTTCTTCATTACTTGACAAAATAAGTGCTGGCACTTATAAATTAGTCGATAATTATTTATATAAAGTATGATAATCAATTTTATAAAAGACGAAATAAAAGATCAGTATCTTTTAGATAACAGACCTTGGATAATTGGCTTTAGTGGGGGAAAAGATTCTTCTTTGCTTCTACAATTAGTTTGGTATGCTTTAAGAGAATTACCGAAAAATAAATTAACAAAGGAAATTCATGTTGTTTGTAATGATACACTTGTAGAAAATCCAAAGGTAGTTGAGTGGATTGATAAAAATTTAGATAATATTAATAAACAAGCACAAAAAGAAAAACTACCTATAATTGTTGCTAAAACTTTCCCTGAACTAGAAGATTCATTTTGGGTAAATTTAATTGGCAAGGGCTATCCGACTCCTAATAGCAGTTTTAGATGGTGTACAGAGAGGCTAAAAATAAATCCCACAACTAAATATATAAAAAAACAAGTAGCAAAAAAAGGAGAAGTCATTATTTTACTAGGAACAAGGTCAGACGAAAGTTCTAACCGTAAAAAATCAGTTGAAAAGTTTCAAATAGCCAATAATAGATTGAGAAGACATGTAGAGTTAAATTTAGCTTACATTTATGCACCAATTAAAAACTTAACAACCAATCAGGTTTGGCAATATCTTCTGCAAGCACCTTCTCCCTGGAATGGTTCAAATAGAGAATTGGTTACTTTATATAAAAACGGTTCAGGAGGTGATTGTCCTTTGGTCATCGACAAAACTACTCCTTCTTGTGGACAAAGTAGATTTGGTTGTTGGGTATGTACTGTTGTTCGGAAAGATAAATCAATGGAAGCGTTGATTGATAATGGGGAAGAATATTTAGAACCTCTATTAGATTTAAGAGATTGGTTATCTGAAAATAGGAATAAAGATGAATATAGACAGATGCGGTTAAGAAATGGAGGAAAAGGCAAGGGACCTTACAATATACAAACAAGAGAATATCTGTTAAAACGATTATTACAAGCACAAAAAGAATCAGGAGAAAAATTAATTACTTCTCAAGAACTAAAAGCTATTCAAATAATTTGGCAAATGGATGGCTTTAATAAAAACGTTTACGAAATTTACTATCAAGTTTATGAACAAAAAAAATCTTTTGACATGACAAAAAAAGATAAAATTAAACAAGAACAACAACAATCTCTTATCCAACTTTGCAGAGAGAAAGGCATTAATCCAGATAAAATGCAAAACCTTGTTCAATCGGAGAAAGACAAAAAACTTCTAAAAAAAAGGTATAATATTCAAAAAATAATTACTAATACAATAGAAGAAGAAGTTGCAATATGAAATTAACACACGTCACATTCAATAATTTTAAGCCTTATTACGGTGAAGTATCTATCAATTTAGATACTAAAGACAAAAAAAATATCGTACTAATTGGGGGACGAAATGGTCAAGGTAAAACAAGTTTTTTGGTAGGTGTTGTTTGGTGTCTATATGGTCATAATATCTCTGATGTGGACAAAGCGTTTAGGGATGAGGTGAAAGGAAACTATACCAAATTTCTAACTAAATCATTAAATAAAACAGCTTATAGTGAGGGTAAAACAAAGTTTTCTGTTGAAGTTGGCTTTAAAGATGTTGAATTATCAGATGTGTTTACGAAAAGTCAACAACAATTAGTCAATATTTCAATAAAAAGAAGCTTTGATTTAGCAAGCAATTCTATAGGAGAATCATTTGATATTTTAATGGATGGCGAACCTAATGCTTTATTGTCTGATGATACAGATAAAATCCATTTCATTAATGATTATTTAATTCCAATAGATTTAGCCAAATTTGTCTTTTTTGATGCTGAAAAAATTGCAGAAATCGCCCAATTAGGCGCAAAAAAACAAGCAAGCCTTATGGATGAAGCTTTTGGACAAGTCTTAGGTTTAAACATTTATGAAAACCTAATTGAAGACTTGATTCAATATGAAAAAAACCAACAAAAAGAAGCTGCACCCAAAGAAATTAATTTACAAATTTCAAGCTTTGAAAAAGCAAGAGAAAGCAATCAAATTCAACATGAAATTACTACTCAAAAATTAAATGAAATTGAAGAAAAAATAGAAGAATTAAAAACTGATATAACAGAATACACTAATCAGCTTATTCGTAGAGGAGATTCCTCCATAAAAGTTGATATGAAGGAACTACAAAAGAAGGAAGTTGCCTTAGCTATAAAACAAGAAGAAACAGCTAAAAAGTTTAATGAAATGGCATCTATTATTCCTCTAGCAATAATGGCAGATAAGATAGAAGAAGTTCATGAACAAATAAACAAAGAAGAAGCTGTAAAGCTAACTAAAATTGAAAATAAGGCATTAATAGAGAAAACAAAAGAATTTGCAGAATTATTATTTAACAAGCCTCCATTTCCAGAAAATGATATTGACCTAGAACAAAAACATTTTTATTATAATAAGGCTAAAGCATTATACAAAGATGCTAATTTAGGATTAGAAAGTGATATGCAGTTTGAGTTTGAACATGATATGGATAAATCAGACATAACTCACGTAAATAAAATACTCAATATAGTTAAAACTAATAATAAAGCAATATTTGAAAGTATTTTTAATGACTATATGAGAATTAAAAACGACTATCAAGAAATTGATAAAGAATTAAGAATAGCTGCTTCTAATTCTAAAGATGAGTTTATTCAAGAAATACAAGATAAAAAAAATCAAGCCGAAAGAGAAAAATCAAAATTAGAACAAGAGAAAGGTAAATTATCAAATGATTTACTCAGATTTGAATCTGAAAACAGTAAACACAAAACTAAAATAAACAACCTCTTAGACCGAGTAAAAACTTCTAATCAAATAGAAAAACAAATAAGATTAGTTCGTAAATACATTAAGGTTTTAGAAGAGTTCGTAAAAAAACAAAAAGAACAAAAAAGAGAAATTTTAGAAAAAACCTTATTAGAAGAACTCTCAAAATTATTTAATAAAAAAGGACTAATAGACAACGTAGAGCTAACTATTCACAAAAACAACTTAGGTTTAGAGGTAAAACTTTTTGATGACACAGGCAAAGAAACAAGTCCTATAACTGACTTATCTAAAGGAGAACAACAACTCTATATATCGGCACTTTTAAAAGCAATACTTTCAGAATCTATTCACGATTTACCAGTTTTAATAGACACACCATTAGGTAGATTAGACCAAGAACATCGAGATAACATACTTCAACATTATTACCCATATTTATCAAATCAAGTCATTATATTTTCGACGAATACTGAAGTCAGAGTTTCCGATGTTCCTAAAATCGAACAGCACTTAGCAGCAACTTACCGACTTGAAAACAAAAATAAAAAAACAATCGTTCACGAAGGTTATTTTCACTAATTATGAATAGAATTAAAACATCTGAAAAGAATAAGTCTGTTGTTTTTTCTTTAACAAAGAATAAATTTGATTTTAAAGATGATAGAACAATCGCACAAATAGCCATAGCATATAGTTTACAACTGAATAAAAGGTTTGAACTTAATGACTACGCTAATTCTGATAATAAAGGCAAGGAATATCCTGAAAGTATTTTAGGTGAAATTGACAGGCATTCTAACAACTGCATATATATAGCAGTTTTTAATCAACACTATAACCGAAAACTAAATAGTGATGAGTTAGCAAAGCTATTAAAATTACATCTTGATTATGGTTTAGAAATATTAAACCGAGATTTACTACAAAATACAAAAGGTAAAAATGCACATATTGACTATTTACTAAGCATCATTAATAATGGGGTAAGTTTACTTAATGATACTGTTTCACCAATTTCTACAGATAATAAGATTACCAGACAATTAAAAGCTTTCAGTAAAGTAATCGAAATTGAATTGGGAAAGAATAGTAAAAATCAGGAATCAATAAGCATTAGAATTAATGATGAGAATAACTTTGATAGTCAACATTTTGCCGTAGCAGGGATGAATGGTTCTGGTAAAACACAACTTATTAAAGATATTCTATATCAAATTAGCCAGCAAACTCAACATGAATTAAAATTCATCTTCTTTGATTATAAAGGAGAAGGAAAGTCAGACAGCCTTAAAGATTTTTTAGAAAAAACTAAATGTGAATTTATTGATGTACAAGAAGCCCCATTAAAATTTAATCCATTAACAGCTATAAGCCTTGTTAATGAAAGAGAACGAGAGCTAAACATTAAATCTTTTCGAGATAATTTAGCTGCTGTTGATAGAAAATTAGGTACAAAGCAAAAAAATAATTTACAAATAGCTATTCAAAGACGTTTTGATAATACTCTCAAGGAGGGGAGACATCCTTCAATTGTTGAAGTTTATAATGAGTTAATTGAATTTTATGAAGAATCAAAATACAAAGAAGATTCTCTTACCGCTATTTTGAAAGATATAGCTGATATTGTTTTTGATGATGATTATGATTCCAAATTTTCTTTGACTGATAAAAGTTTATACATTAATTTACCTGCAACATTACCTGAAGTAGCTCGTAAAGTATCTGTTTTCTTAATGTTAAACTATCTTTTTAATTATTTTATTGATTCTAACGATGTAAAACCATCGGAAGAAAGAATTAAGCCTATAAGATACATTATTGTTATAGATGAAGCTCATGTTTTTCTTAAAGAAAAAAATATGGCAGGTGTATTGGAAAAGCTACTTAGAATGATTCGTTCAAAGGGTGTTATCATTATGATGTTATCACAAGGTATAGAAGAATACAAACAAAGAGATTTTGACTTTTCCTCACAAATCAAGATACCTATCATGCTTAATGTTCAAAATAAAAACAAAAAAATAGTGAAGTCATTCATAGGCACACCCAGAAGTGATAAACCCTTAGAAGATGCTTTAAAAAAGTTGGAAAGTGGAAAAGGAATTATTAATTTTGGTGAACCAAAACTGATAGATATTAATATGTTTTGGAAACGAAGTCACTAAATCTTAAACTATGCCTTATGATAATACTCATATTCAAGATTACCGTTTAAGAGCCGTTTTACGTTGCAGTTCGAGTGTCATATAATAGATGTTTTAGGTCAAACTCAAGTTGTGAACCGTACTGCTTTACTGCTTAATTTAACGAGTGACCAGATTCGTTATGTTCGAGATAAAGCGGTTGAACGTGGTTTATCAAGACGTAAGGACAATACTGATTACAAAGTAGCTCATTTGTGCATTGACGAAAAGAGTTTATTTAAAGGACACCATTATGTCACCTTATTTTATGCTGGGAGACACTGGTGCTGTTTTAGAGGTCGTAGAGTACCGCACCATTGAAGCTACGAATTTGGGTTTCCATTACTTAGGTCAATATATCAATTTATCAGAGGTCGAGGTAGTGACTATGGATATGTGGAAGGCATTCAAAAATGCAACACAATCCAATTTAGCAGATGCTGATATTGTCCATGACCGTTTTCATATTGCCCAACACTTAAATAAAGCCGTTGATATTATTCGCCGAGCAGAAAACAAACGTTTAGTCAAACAAGAAGATGATCGTTTGAAGAAAACAAAATACTTATGGTTGAAAAATCCTGAAAACTTAAACCAAAATCAACAAGAACAGCTACAAGAGTTATGTTTAGATAAGGATTTAAAGACTGTTCAAGCCTATAAGTTGAAAGAAGCCTTTAAAGATTTTTTCAATACACAGCAAGTACAACAAGCACAAGTATTTTTCACGCAGTGGAGTCACAAAGTAGAACAAACCCAAATTTCAGCTTTACTAAAAGTCAGTAAAATACTTGAAAAAAACTTAACAAGAATACTCACTTATTTTAAGAATAGAGTAACCAATGCCATGGCGGAAGGTAAAAATTCCATCATACAACAAATTAAGCATAAAGCAAGAGGATTTAAATCAGCAAAAGCATATAGAAACTCTATACTATTTTACTGTGGGCAATTAGAACTATACCCATAGTTTTTCCCGTAGTACCTTAAAAATTAGTTACCATCTAAAATAGATTGAAAACTCGCTTTTTTATCTTTCAACGCCTTCATCGCCAAACTTAAACCAGAGAGGGTTAAAGGATACATTCGATTGTTGAATAATTCTCGTATGATGCGGGTAGATTCGGCGTATTGCCAGTAAATTTCATTGTTCGGATTGAGCCAACAAATGTAAGGATATTGTCTTTTTAATCGCTCTAACCAAATAATACCTGCTTCTTTATTGTAGTGTTCTACACTCCCTCCTTTGTACAAAATTTCGTAAGGTGACATGTAGGCATCTCCTATAATAATTACTTTGTAATCACCATTGTATTTGTTGAGAACTTCCATCGTAGGAATGCGGTCATGTCGGCGGGCATTGTCTTTCCAAACGGTTTCGTAGAGGCAATTGTGGAAGTAAAAATATTCTAAGTGCTTGAACTCATGTTTGGCTGCCGAAAACAATTCAGAACAAATCGAAACATGGTCATCCATCGTTCCACCCACATCAAAAAAGAGCAACACTTTTACCCTATTCTGCTTAGAAGGAATCATTTCTATATCTAAAATCCCCGCATTTCTACAGGTTTTATTGATGGTCGTGTCCAAATCTAATTCATCGGGAACGCCTTCACGGGTAAAAATGCGGAGGCGTTTGAGTGCCATTTTAATGTTGCGAACATTGAGTTCTACCTCATCGCTATAATTGCGAAACTCTCGTTTATCCCACACTTTTACCGCCTTACGATGTCGGCTTCCCTCCTGCCCCATGCGAATGCCTTCGGGATTGTAACCATACGCCCCAAAGGGAGATGTACCACCCGTACCTATCCATTTATTACCACCTTCATGACGTTCATTTTGTTCGTCCATTAACTCCTTAAAACGCTCCATTAATTTATCCCATCCGCCCAATGATTCTATCAAGGCTTTTTCCTCATCTGTTAAATCGTTCACCGAGTTTTTCTCCAACCATTCTTTAGGAATTTTTAAGAAGGCATCATTTGGAATAAAATCCATGCCCTCAAAATAATGCCCGAACAACACATCAAAACGGTCTAAAAACTTTTCGTGTTTAATGAGAATAGCCCGACTTAAAAAGTAAAAATCATCCACACTATACCCAACTACCTCCTTATCTAAAGCCTCCAAAAGCGTGAGGTATTCTTTGAGGGTTACGGGCAAACCATCATTTTTTAACAATAAAAAAAAATCTAAAAACATAAAATTGAGTTTTGAAATTGTTGAGCAGGTGAATTGCGAATTGGTGAATTGGTGAATTGGTGAATTGTGAATTGGTGAATTGGTGAATTGGTGAATTGGTGAATTGGTGAATTGGTGAAT
>JAHDBK010000112.1 GCA_020630455.1 Saprospiraceae bacterium | reverse complement strand
TTCTTTGGGCGTTCTGGCTTTTCTTTTTGCAGTCTTCTTTCCTTTCATATTATAAAATTTTGTAACGGTAAAAATAAGGTCGTTTTTGTCTTCTGCATTTACTCTATTTGCATTTAGACTTAAATTTTGATTATCTCGACCTAATTGGTATATACTATCCACTTGCTTTAAATGTCCGTACAAATTAGTAAAAAAGGGCTTAGAATGCAAAAAAATCTGGTTTTTCTCAAAAATGATTGTTTTTGCACAAACGGTTTTATATATATTGCATCTCATAAACGCAATTGCGAACAAAAATAAGTTTCTATATATCATTTACACCTACCTTGAAAAATTGGTGTTTCTTGCGTTTATGTGACTTTTAAAAGTGTGCTTGGTGGAGTCTATTGTATATAGAAAAGTACTTTTGTTTTTGCCTCCACAAAATTTATCGTATTATAATTTATTTAATGCTTTAACCTTGCTAAGTATATAGATTTATCGGTTTGTTTTTCGGGTGGAGGCTGCGGTTATTTTTGGTTCTTGAGCTAGGACCGAAATAAATAGATTTTGTATGTGTTGGTGAACAATTTACTTTAGTCCTCCCCTACTCCATTGGTGCGGTGTTGGTGGGCTATCTTATAGCCTTGTTTCTCGAAATAGTGTCTTTGTATCACTACTCCATTCTTTCGCCAAATATCGGCTTTATAGCCTTGTCCGTCTTTCCTTTTTCGGTTCAATCGGTTGCGAATACTTGCGACTTCTTTGGCGGTAAATTGGTAGCTTTGTAGTAGGTCGCAAAGCTTCCTATAATATCGGGGCTTGGTGCTGGAGTATTCAAAAAAACAGACTCGTATCATGTCGGGGTAATTTGAAGGGATTTACAAAAGCTGGGCGACTTTTTTGTAAAATGAAGGGACATGGCGACTTTTCACCATGTCCCTTTTCTAGTGTGGAAACCTGCCAAGATTCCCAAGTAAATACGCTTAATTTTGTGGTGGTTGGGGTGCGGTGGTGGTGTCTGTCATTCGCATGTCGAACATTTCCGCATCAGTAACCATGTTGTTTTCAATCCCTACGAGGAACAGCAACGAAAAATAATATTGGTTAAAATCTTGGGACTTATCAAATAGGGGTTTAATCGTGTTTACAAGTTGGCGAATGGTTAAGGCTTCGCCAAGCGTGGCAATGTCTTCTGGTAGGTCTGTTTTAGGCTCAATTTCGTTTTTAATCGCAAAGGTCGGCTTATTGGTTAATGTGGTCTTGATAGCTGTATTTTCACCTATATAAACCCTTATGAGTAGTTGTTTTTCATCTGTAAAAATATAGGCTCGCATAATCTAAGCATTTTTGAGTGTGACAAAATAGATATAGAAAACCCAACAAAAGTGGATTATCTAAGTTGTCACACACAGACGGAAACACAAACCACATGACATGGCAGGTTTCACCACAAATGTTGGGCTATATCTACAAACGCAATTAAGCGAAAAAACCAATAAAAAATAGAAAGGAAACATGTGTTTTGTGTCCTGTCTGTATGTGACAATCCAAAGATACACAAAAAAATGAAATTGGTTATATGTGGGCTAAAATTCTTTAGGGTAGGGGTGGAGTGTGGGGTCTTGGTTCTTGGGGTGGTCGGCTGTTTTGATGGTGGATAGTTCCGCTATCTGTCCTTATGCTGGTTATGTCAGTTGGTTACTATCGGGACTATTAGATAAACAAAAAGCCCTATCAACTTTATAAGTCAATAGGGCTAACTATCGTTATTAAATATTTAAAATTAGAGATCAAGTTTTGTTTGTCGTTCTTGTGTTTCTTTGGTAGGTTCTTCTGGAACTCCATCAGTATCAATTCCTATAATCAAAACAGGAATATCTATATCAGCATTACCACGTTGTTGCAAATCCCAAACAAACTGTTCAAAATATGATACTCCTGTACTCATTTCATCAGCAAATTGTTTTATAGGAACAATTTCAACACCAACATCAATAATATCCAATTTATTGAAAATTGTCATCTTTGCACAAACATTGTAAACCATAAAAGCATACTTTCCAAACTGCACTTCAACACCAACACGATTTTTAACAAAGTCCATGTCTCTATATGGTTTTACTCCTTTCTTTTTTGCTCTCTTATTTGGTGTATATTCATTTGTATAAAATTCTGTTGCATACTCACAGTATTCCTTATGGTTTGTCCATTTATGTTCTGCAAATGAGGCTTTAAACATCTTGTTTAATTCCTTTGGACTATACAAAAGTTTTCCATCCATAGTTATTTCTTTGCTCTTTTTCGTTTTACACTTTTCAGCATCAATGGAGTGAATAACTTTTTCAATTACTTTTAATTCATCTGAATATTTTTCTTCTATTATTTCCTTTCCTTTATTGAAAGAATATTTTCCTGCTATAATCATGTTTTTGTTTTAGTATGGTATAAACTATTTTGGTCTTCTAACCATTCACTAGGAACCTTTGAAACTTGTGTTTTTCCATTTGGTTTATAGACTTGTTTTCCTAAAGGTCTATATTTTAAATTACCTAAGAAAAAATCTTTGATTCGTTGTTTTCCTACTTCTATGTAATCCTTTTCTTTCTCAACTCCTATTACTTTTCTATTGTGTTTTATACCAGCTAATAAAGCAGAACCAACACCTGCATAGGGGTCTAAAATAAAATCATTTTCATTAGTAAATGCTAAAACACAACGTTCAACTAATTCAATAGGAAATTGACAAGGATGTACTGTTTTTTCTGGATGATTAGATTTAACATTTGGTATATCCCATAATTCTAAATCCCATTCTTTTGCGACAAACTCCCATATATCAGATGGATTTTTGCCTAGTGGATTTCCTGATATTTGTCCTTTCTTTTTGCCTTTATGATGTCGCTTACCTGGATATTTTGACGGGACTCGTACAGGGTCTAAATTAAAGGTATAATCATCATTTTTTGTAAACCAAAGTAATGTCTCATATCTACCTGAAAATCTTAATTTACAATGTAGTCCATGCCCAAAATGCCATATAATTCTATTACGTAATTGTAACCCAAGTTCTTTAAAAATTTGATAATAAAATATATCTAAAGGATATACCTCTTTATCTTTAATATAGTTACCGACTTGCCAGCAAATACTACCTTTAGGGTGTAATACTCTAGTTAATTCTTGAATGACTTCTTTTTGAGTATCTAAATATGATTTTATATCTTTTTTCTTTTCATATTCTTTCCCTATATTATACGGAGGGGAAGTAACTATCAAATGTACCGTTTCATCTGCTATATCATTTAGGAAAGTATTAGTTTCTCCCAAATGATAGGTTATCTTATTGGTTAATAAAAAATCATTGTTTATTTCACTCTGTTTTGTATTTTCATTAATGAAATTATCGAATAGTGTTTTCTGTTTTTCTACCATCTTTTTTATTTTATTAGTTATATTTTTATTTTTTGTCTTTTTATTAGAAATATTTTAATTTAAAATACAGATGTTGCGTTATTCTTTTTCAAGTCGCTTTGTTGTGTATATCGGGTGGGCATAGTAGCCGATTTCCATGCGCCTTGTTTTTGTATGCTTTCCATGTCTGCTCCTAAATCCCTTGCACTAACAGCGAATCCAACACGTAAGGAATGCCCACTATAATCGTCTCCAAAACGTCCCTTTATAATTCTGTAAATTGTCTTGTCTGTCAAAGGTGCATCACAATCAACATGGTCGCCTTTTCTGACTGTTATAAACAATTTGCCTGTACAGACATTACAAGCCTTTAACCAATCTTGTAAAGCTAATAGGGGGCAAATTAACGGGTTTCTTTGCGCTGATACATACTTAACAGCAGGTGTACCGTCCTTATCTGTTTTATGTTGCTTTAAGGTAATATAAAAACCATCTTGACCATCGACTGTTAGAAAACCTTTGGATTGTTTGGTGTCCAAAATTTCAAGGTTGGCAATTTCTGACCTACGAAGGCAACCAAAGAAACCCACTAGTAAAATAGCTTTGTCCCTTTTGCCCTTATTTGTAGATGTGTCGATTTTAGATACGACATTGCAAAGGTCGCTGTAAGTTATCGCCTTTGCTTGTTTGGGCATCTCATTCTGAAATTTCTTTACTCTCAAAAGAAACTTTTTTACAATTTCCGTAACGGGTTTTTTTAGTCCCTTTTCGGCTTGCAAGGTATTAAGGGCATATACATACGTCTCAATCGTCTTATACTTGTATTTGCCTTGTAAGTAGGCTATAAAGTCCGTTAAGGTCTTTTCATCAATCGACTGTGTAAATATATCAATCTCAAATTGATTATCAATACAGAATTGAGAAAACACATTTAGAGCGTTTTGATATGTCTTTTTTGTGTGTTGGTTTTGAGTCGCTTCTAAAATCTCAACTTTCTTTTGCAAAAGTGCATCCTGTACAGTTACTTGACTATCTACTTTTACAATTTCGTTTGTACCTTTATTGTTTTTCTTTTTTGCCATATCAGTAAGATTTTGAGTTTTTAGTATGATAAGGCAAATATACGAATAATGTCCGATAGTTTTACTTATCGGACATTATTTTTATAGGGAATTTTGAATTGAATCTTTATAGCTGTGTATGTCGGCTTAGAATTTTGATAGTGGGTATTAGGTCGGAATGGTGCGAAATATTGGGTTTTGGTCTTCTGCTCCTGTTATGGTCAGACACTTCTACTATTTTTTGTGGTGGGTAATTGGTGCGAAATATCGGGTTTTTACTTTCTGTTCTGGTGGTTGCCTACTCTTTTGTTTGGGTAAATTTTTTTTTAATATGATCTTGTATTTTCGTATTTTAGCTATATGAATAAAAATCAATTTAACAAAGAAGAAGCAAGAAAAGTGACTTACGATTGCTTTAACTTTCATCTCGTAGATTTTGAAAAAGTATTACACAAAATTCAAAGCGATATTGATTTACTAAAAGACAATCCTAGTAAACAAAATCGAATGAGAGTAAAAAGAAAACTAGAAGGTTATCATATAGCTTTAGGAGTTTTATCACATCAAATTGATAATGTAAACGAATTTGATTACAGAGTCATGGACATGGAATATGACGAAAATATTAAACCACTTTTAGACGAATTATTTGATAGTCCTGACTTTTTTGATGGATTACCTGACATAAAATAAATCGGGGCTTTTGACCGTCTGCTCCCTAGTGGGTCAGATTGTTCTACGGTTTTTTGTGGTGGGTATCTGGTCATGTCTCGCTATCCGTTCTCATACCATCCCTATCGGGGCTAGTTGGTGATGGTGAATTGAAGATAAAAAATAAGCCACACAAGGTATATACTTTGTGTGGCTTGCTATGAATGTGCAAAATTAAATCCCTATGCACATTTTTTGAAAGAAATTTTAAAATGCTCATGCCCTTTTTATTAAGAGCAACATTTAAAGTACAAAACAAATATACATCTTTTTTCTCAAATTTCGTGTAGTTTTTCGGCTGTGTGGAGGCGTGAAACCTGTTGGTTTTAGGCTACTTTTACATAACAAATATTTTGTATGTCACATATATTTAGCTTTGTATTACAAAGTATTATAGGAGTGATAGAAAATAAAAAAGGACTTTTGAAAATTTGATATTATAATTATTTGTTATTTAATAGCGTTACACGTGTTACACGTGTTACACTACTTTTTAAGGTAGTGTAACACTCATAAGTTATTGAAAACTAACTTTTTAGTATAACTGTTACAGGTGTTACACTACTTTTGAATGTATTGGAGGTATTTAAGTGTTTTTTAGGTACATTTTGATAAAAATTGTTCACCAGCCCCCTAAAAGACCACTAAAACCCAAAAAACTTTTTTTTTTAAAAAGTAGTGTAACAGTGTAACATGTACCTTTAAATCAATGAAAATCAATAACTTATGAGTGTTACACTACCTTAAAAAGTAGTGTAACACGTGTAACACGTGTAACAGACTTTTAAAAATCGCTTTTTTATCTATCAGCTATGACTGTCCATACTCGTTTTACTTTTCCTTTTTCCCTTTTTGAAGTCTGCTGAAACCCTAGCTTTTTCATTGATTTTCCTATTTTATTCAAGTTCAATTTTGAAGATGTATGTCCCTGTAATTCTTTTAAAATATCACTACTAGTTAGTTCTATGTTAAGACTGTTTTCAGTAGGTAAATTATAGTGCTTACAAATCATTTCATACTCTAAAATATGCACTTCATTTTGTATAGTACATCTATTGAGAAACTCAATGTCTTTTTTATTTAGTTGATACTTGAATCCATCTTTAAACATGTGGTATGCTTCCATGATTAAATCGGTCTTATCTATACTATCAAATAGCTTAGTATTTCGACTAATTACATTGACAGGAATAACCCGTCTATTACCCGTATAATCATAAATTAAATCCTGTTCATTACTAGTTCCGCACAAAGTAGCCACACGATTAAAAGAAGCGTTCATTTTTCCGTATGGCTCACGTAGTGTGAACTGATTAGCAGAAACAAGACGTTTTAATTCTTTAGACTCAACTTTGCTTTTTCCACTATATTCGTCATCTAAAATCAGCAGTTTTTGACACATCAAAAGTTCGTCATCTTTGCCCTTGTCTAAATGTGATTCAGCATAATAATTTTGTAATGATTCAGGCAGTAAGTTTCTAAAAAAATAAGTTTTACCACTATTTTGTGAACCTGTCAAAACTAAAATCAATGGGTTGTGTTGTCGTGGGTAAATACAAGCTATCATGCCGACAATCCATTTAGTGAAAAAAAGTTCTAAATAGTCCGCTTCCTTTTCGTCTTTTCCTGTATCTGTCAATATTGATTCACATAGCTTTTTTATAGTTCCTTTTGTACCTTTGTTTTTATTTTTCTCAAAGAACTCAAAAAATGGATTGTAAGAATTTATCCTGTGCGAATTGAGAACAAGGTTAAACATATCCCTTTTTGTCTGTACTTCTTCTATACGTTCAATATATAAAGTGTTTATATCTACACTTTTTAACATGTTCCCGTTTTTTTCTAAAAAATTAGTAACAAGATTTTTTCTTACACCTTTTTCATTAAAAAATTGTGCTATACTTTCCATCAAAAAAGCAACCTTTCCTTTTTCTTTTTTTGATTTTGTCGGCTGTTCCTGCTGGTTTTCCTGTTCTGCTCCTGCTGGTTCTCCTTTTTCTGGTGGAGTGTCTTGTATGTCCTCTGGTGTCTGTTTGGGCTGTGTGAACAATCTTTTATCTTGTGGAGGCTTATATACTTCAATACCTAAATTTTTACAGAATTTTATAAAGTTGCCTATTCCATCATGATTTGTCGTTTTGATAAGGTTATCAAATTTTTTATCACATTTATTACTATCGTATTTTGTGCTAAGTTGTGAAACTCTATGAAAGTAGTCCCTTCCATTTTCGCCAAGTGTCGCCAAAGCAAAGCCCACATCATAAACCCATTCCTCATAGTTATCAGCGACATTATCCAATTTTTCAAGTTCAGATATATAATGTTCTAAAGACATTTTTTCATATTCGTCTCTACTTAATGGATAAGCCTTTTTAGGTTCAATTTTGGGCTTTTTCTTATTTGTAGCCTTATTATTCTTTTTTTGATTTTTAGCCGTATTTTGGGCTAATACTTCGTCTAATTTGTTATAATTTACCATGATTAGTTTTTGTTTTGTGGATTAGAAAACAATGCTTTTTGGTCGAATGAGAGATAACAGACTCTAGCGATATTTTTACACTTTACATCTATATCAAACCTGTCTTGTAATTGTGATTTGTAAGTTATATTTAGGTAGTTTACAATTCTTTGGTAGATTTCGACATGTTGTTCCTTACCTATATTTGTATTTATTACTAACTTGATACCGTATCCGCTAGGAGATATAAATGCAAGGGAGGGTTTTAATACTTCATCTTTAAAAAGAAGTTTCTTTAAATTTTCGGTTTGTTCTTTAGTAGGTAGGTTATTAATAGGGCTAGCTGGGTCTATATCAAAACACATTAAACTAGAGTACGTTTGTAAATGCTTTGAACCTATTTGACAGAATAAGCCCGAAAAAGAGACAAAAGGGAATGAAGTGTCTTTAAATTTTGTATAGGGCTTTTTGTTACCTGTATTGAGATATTCTACAAATAAGGCTTTAGCTTTAAATGTTGCTTGGCTTAGTTTCTCATTTCGGGTAATGATATTGAACACCTGTTCAAGTGTCGCAACTTGGGAAGGTCTTGTATTCGTAATAGGTGGTAAGAAGTAAGAAATTTCCTTTTTAGTGACTGGTGGCTCTGGCTCTGGTGGGTCGCTGGCTTCGCTCCTATTTGGTAAATAGGGACATGTTTTTGTAAGGGAACATCTAAGAAAAAAATATTCCTTACAAATTCGGGCATGCATAACTGCAGCCTCCACACCTGTTAGGTTGGAAACTTCATCAAATGACCTGTTAGCGTATAATTTTACGCTCTCTTTAAATTCTAAGATTTTATCTAAAGGAAAGTCATCCCTATTAAAATTAGGGTGTTCTTTTGGGGTGGGCTGGATAGCCTTACTAATTGTCATAATTTAAGATTTACGCTAAAATGTAAATCCTAAAAAGTCAAGTAACTGTATAGCTTTGAAGGGCAAGAAAAGACGAAAATTAAAACTTTCATTTTTTACTGAAAGTTCGTATATTTGTACTATTATGTACTTTCCTTAATTATCAAAAATCAAAATCTGTATTGAAATTTGATAATATTAAGTATATACTTTAAATTTGCATCTCTTATGTGTGTTGTCGCTTTGTTGTACTCCAAATGGTTTTGGAGTGTTTGACATACACTTCAAAGCCTAATAAGTCTAGTACACTTTTTAGGCTTTTACTTTTTTTAGCAAGTTAGAAAAATGCTTTTGAAAAATAGGACAATCTTCATTGTCCTTGTAAATTTTTGCTAATTGAAGAATAAACTCATTAATTGTTATTCCTATCTTATTAGCAAATTTTTGTACTTCTTCTTTTTGAGTGTCTGTTAATTTTAACAATACACTATTCTTTTTAATTTCTTCACCTTTCTTGGCTCGAAATCTTGTTACACTATTCATTACTTTAATTTTTAAAAATGATATACTTGTCCCATTGTTTTTAGGTTGGGTCATTCATTTTTCGTTTTAAAGTTTCTAAGTGAAGTAGCTCCCCCAAATTTAGAGTATATTTATTAAAAGAAAAAATAGTTTTTCGGCTTTTTATCAAATAGGCATGTTACTTTAGCTAAAATAACTTACACCTATTAGTTTGTAAATCAACAAACTAATTTTTTAGTCAAAAATAGAGAATGCTTTGATATTTTCCCCCTAATTTTTTTTAAACTTTTCTTTCTTTTGGCTTATCCTTCATCACTAAATACTCTAAGTAAGAGGTTATTGTCATGCCTCGACATTGTGCCTTATCCATCAGCATGGTCTTAAAATCGCTGGTACATCGAATCCAAACCTTTTCATTTTTCGGGTTTTCTTTGGGCGTTCTGGCTTTTCTTTTTGCAGTCTTCTTTCCTTTCATATTATAA
>JAHDBK010000111.1 GCA_020630455.1 Saprospiraceae bacterium | reverse complement strand
TGTCTATACTTAAAAGTATAAATTATTGTTAAATAATTTATTAATTATAAAAAAAATTCTTTATCATTTATATAAAAAAATAAATATATAAAACTTTAATTATTCTTAAATTGTCATTAAAAAAAGCTGATAAAAACAATATTACATAATAAATATATAAATTAAAGCGATTATTAATTAATTTCGCAACAAATTAAAATTAATCATTACATAATATTTTTAAAATGAAAAAAATAAATATCAAATTATTGAGTCTTTTGACATTATTAATTATTAGTCAAATGGCTTGGGGGCAAGCTCCAGAAAATTGGTTCAATCTTGATTACAAAAAAGACGGCGTAAGAGGCGTAAGTACTGAAAAAGTTTATAAAGAATTAATTGGCGATAGAACTTCTACTACTGTTATCGTTGCAGTTATAGATGGTGGTGTGGATATTGACCATGAAGATTTACAAGGAAAAATTTGGGTCAATACTGATGAAATTCCTGATAATGGTATTGATGATGATAAAAATGGATATGTAGATGATATTCATGGGTGGAATTTCTTAGGAGGTAAAAATGGTGAAAGTGTCAATAATGAAACACTTGAAATCACTAGATTATATAGACATTATCATGCTAAATTTAAAGATAAAGATATTTCTAAATTATCTAAAAAAGATAAAAAAGAATACGATTTATATTTAGAATGCAAAGAAGTTATAGATGAACAACAAGCTCAATCAAAAGCCCAAGCAGCACAGTTTGAAATGGTTATGACTAGATATAACGAAGCTATTGAAAAAGCTGAAGAATTATTAGGAGATAATGAATTGAATGCAGCATTTATTGAAACGCTAGATTCTGATGATGAAAGCAATGCAATGGCGATAACTCTTCTTGAAGGAGCAGTTGAAGAAGGTATGGGATTTGATGAATTTTCTGGAGAAGTACAAAAAGAATTAGAAAATTATAAAAATTATATGGCAGGACAAGCAGGTTATTACTACAACCCTGACTTTAATCCTAGAGCCGAAATTGTTCAAGATGATTATAACAATTCTTACGAAAAAGGATATGGCAATAATGATGTGGAAGGACCAGACGCAGGTCATGGTACTCACGTAGCTGGAATCATTGCTGCTGATAGAAATAATGATTTAGGAATGAAAGGTGTTTGTGAAGATGTAAAAATCATGTGTTTGAGAGCTGTTCCTAATGGAGATGAGCATGACAAAGATGTTGCTAATGCAATTATTTATGCTGTTGACAATGGTGCCACTGTTATCAATATGAGTTTTGGAAAAGGATATAGTTGGGATAAAACTGCTGTTGACAAAGCCGTTAAATATGCTCAAGATAATGATGTATTGATGGTACATGCAGCAGGTAATGATGGTAAAAACAATGATGATAGTCCTAGTTTCCCTAATGATGCATTTAAACACAAACAAAAATCTAAAAAATTAACCAAATGTTGGATAGAAGTAGGAGCAATGTCTTGGATGGATGGTGATGACTTAACAGCTAGATTCTCTAACTATGGTAAAAAAGGTGTTGATGTCTTTTCTCCAGGTGTAGATGTTTATTCTACTGTTCCTGAAAAAGATGCTTATGCTGCTTTCAATGGTACTTCTATGGCTAGTCCTGTTACTGCTGGTGTTGCTGCTTTACTTCGTTCTTATTTCCCAGAATTAACAGCAGTTCAAGTAAAAGAAATTTTATTGGAATCGTCTGTTCCTATTAGTCATGATGTTACAATTCCTGGTGGAAGTAAGAAGGTAAAACTTTCTGACATCTCTACTACAGGTGGTGTAGTGAATGCTTATAATGCATTCAAATTAGCTATGAAAACTAAAGGAAAAAAGAAGATTAATAAAGGGGTTTAGACTATAGATATTAGGTATCTAAAAAAGCGGATAATAAAGAAAATTCTTTATTATCCGCTTTTTTTATTATTAACAATAATAATCTATAATGGCAAATTATTATGCTTTTTCTTAGGCAATTCTTTTTGCTTATTTTTCAACATTGAAAAAGCTTTAATAAGTTTTCTACGTGTGTTTTCAGGTAGAATGACTTCATCTATAAAACCTCTGGAAGTGGCACGATAAGGATGTGCAAATTTATCTGCGTATTCTTGTTCTTTTTCTAATAATTTTGCAGCGGGGTCATCAGCATTTTTGATTTCTTTTTTGAAAATAATCTCACTTGCTCCCTTGGCTCCCATTACGGCAATTTCAGCAGATGGCCATGCAAAATTCATATCCGAACCAATATGCTTGGAATTCATTACATCATAAGCTCCTCCGTATGCTTTTCTTGTAATTAAACTCACTCTAGGTACTGTAGCTTCGCTAAATGCAAATAGTAACTTGGCTCCGTTGGTAATAATAGCATTCCACTCTTGGTCAGTCCCCGGTAAGAAACCTGGTACATCTACTAATACCAATAAAGGAATATTGAAACAATCACAAAAACGCACAAATCTAGCTCCCTTTTTAGACGAATTCACGTCTAATACTCCTGCCATATTCATAGGTTGATTGGCAACGATACCAATACTGCGTCCTCCTAATCGAGCAAAACCAACTACGATGTTTTCAGCATAATCAGGATGTACTTCGAAAAAAGAACCCTCATCGACTATTCCTTCTATAACCTCTTTCATTTCATAAGGTTGATTCGCATTTTCAGGAATAATATTAGATAATTCTGGTCTTAATTCTTCTCCTAAATCATAAGGCAAATCACTTGGTTTTTCCTCACAACTTTGTGGCATATAAGATAATAATTGTTTTATTTTATGAATACAATCAATATCATTACTTGCTGTGATATGGGTCACACCCGATTTAGTACTGTGGGCAGATGCTCCTCCTAATTCTTCTGAAGTGACTTCCTCATTGGTTACTGTTTTCACTACATTTGGACCAGTAACGAACATATAAGAGGTATTTTCTACCATTAATATAAAATCGGTAATAGCAGGGGAATACACCGCTCCACCAGCACATGGTCCCATTATAGCAGAAATTTGAGGAATAACTCCAGAGGCTAATGTATTTCTATAAAAAATATCGGCATAGCCACCTAAAGAACGGACGCCCTCTTGAATCCTCGCTCCACCCGAATCATTCAAGCCAATGATAGGGGCTTTATTTTCCATAGCTAAATCCATGATTTTGCAAATCTTCTCAGCATGTGTTTCGGATAATGAACCACCAAAAACGGTAAAATCTTGGGCAAAAACATAGACCAAACGACCATTAATCGTTCCATAACCCGTTACGACTCCATCTCCTAAATAGATTTGGTCTTGCATCCCAAAATCAGTCGTTCTATGAGTAACCAACATTCCTATTTCTTCAAAAGAACCATTATCTAATAAAAAATGAATGCGTTCTCTCGCGGTTAATTTGCCTTTTTTATGTTGGCTTTCTATTCTTCTCTCTCCTCCACCTAATAAGGCTTCAGATTTTTTAGCTTCTAATATTTCTATTTTCTTTTTATCCATACTTTTGAGTATTGAGTATTGAGTATTGAGTATTGAGTATTGAGTAGTATTTTAGTTCATAGTCTCAATACTCTATACTAATTACTCTATACTAATTTAACACATTGTTTATATACATTTTCTCCTGTAAATCCGAATTTTTCATCAAGGACGGTATAAGGAGCAGAGTAACCAAAATGGTTCAATCCCCAAACCGTTCCATTGGCTCCAACTAAGCCTTCTAAGGTTACTGAAAGACCAGCCGTTAATCCAAATCTTGGAACATCATGAGGCAAAACAGCTTCTTGATAGTCTGCCGATTGATTTCTAAATACGCCTTCTGAAATAGCAGATACTACTCTTACATTTAGATTTTTTCTTTCTGTTAATAATGCTGCTCCATCTATCAAAGTACTGACTTCTGAACCATTGGCTACTAATACCAAATCTGGTTTTCCTTCACAATCAGCTACGATATATGCTCCTTTTTCAGCAGCTAGGGCTTCTTGGAAGCGATTGCCATTTTGAGCAGGTAGGTCTTTAATTCCTTGTCTTGAAAAAATCAAACCTGTAGGTGTTCCTTTGTTTTCTAATGCCATTTTCCAAGCAATAGTCGTTTCGTCTGCATCGGCAGGACGTAAAACTAAGAAACTATTGTGTCCTGAATGATTTTTTAATTTTTCTAATAATCTAATTTGTGCTTCTTGCTCTATAGGTTGATGAGTAGGTCCATCCTCTCCTACTCTGAACGCATCGTGCGTCCATATAAAAATAACTTGTTGCTCCATCAAGGCAGCTACCCTCATAGCTGGTTTCATATAATCTGAAAAAGAGAAGAAAGTCGCACAAGCAGGGATTACGCCCCCATGTAATGCCATTCCTGTCATCAAAGCAGACATGGTCAATTCAGCTACTCCTGCTTGGAGGAAGGCACCTGAAAAATCGCCTCTCTTGAATTCACCTGTCTTTTTTAAATAAGCCTCTGTTTTATCTGAATTACATAAATCGGCAGAAGAAATGACTAAGTTTTCTACCTTACCTGCTAAATAAGACATCACCGCAGCCGATGCATCTCTACTCGCTACATTGGATTTTTGTGGCAAATCCGCCCAATCTATTTTAGGTAAATCTCCGCTTAAAAAGAATTCTAATTTATTGGCTAAAGCCGAATTATCTTTTGCCCATTTTTCGTAGTCTTTCTTTCTAGCTTGGGCATTTTTAGATTTTTCTTTTAAAATATTTTTATAATAATTATTAACATCATCAAAAATTTCAAAATGATTATCCATATTTGCACCTAAGCCTTTGAGAGTGGCTTCATAAGAGGCTGCCGACTTACTCAATGGCTTTCCGTGTAATTCTACTTCTCCTTCATAGCCGCTTCCATCTTCTTTGAGGACGCCTTTACCCATTACCGTTTTACCGATGATTAAAGTCGGTCTATCTGTTTCATCTATACCAGATTGAATGGCTTTTCTAATGGCATCGTGGTCGTTGCCGTCAATGGTCATCACTTGCCAACCCCATGCTTCGTATTTTTTAGCGGTATCTTCATTAGTGACCTCATCTACTGTGGTAGATAATTGTATATCATTGGCATCATAAAACATCACTATCTTTCCCAATCCTAAATGACCCGCTATACGACCTGCTCCTTGTGATATTTCTTCTTGC
Source organism: Saprospiraceae bacterium (assembly GCA_020630455.1). Taxonomy (GTDB): domain Bacteria; phylum Bacteroidota; class Bacteroidia; order Chitinophagales; family Saprospiraceae; genus JAHDCE01. Next base: position 4,378 of record JAHDBK010000111.1, on the reverse strand, counting down.
ACCCCTCCATCTGAGATATAAATATAAGTCTGATGCTCTACCACTTCACCAAAACGAGCCGCTAAAAATCGCTCGGTAATCGCCGCTCCAATTCCAAAGGCATGACCTAAACCCAATGGGCCAGATGTATTTTCTATACCTCTTTGTACATCTATCTCTGGATGCCCCGGTGTAGGGCTGCCCCACTGTCTAAAATTTCTAATATCATCAATACTATAATTACCAAGTAAGGTCTGGATAGCATATAGCATAGGCGACATGTGCCCTGCATCTAAAAAGAATCTATCTCTTGCCATCCAAGTCATGTCTTCTGGGTCATAATTCATGAACTCTGAATATAGGACATGGATAAAATCGGCACCTCCCATTGGTCCACCTGGGTGACCTGATTTGGCTTGCTCTACCATAGCTGCTGATAAAATACGTACATTATCGGCGGCTCTTAGACTGATTGTATTGTCGGTTTTCAATTTTTTATTTTTTAATTTATTATTAATAAATGGCAAAGATAAAAAATATGTGGGTTTTCAGTATATTGAATTATAAGAAGCTGTTTAATATTTTAATGCATTTTGAAATTGCTGCTCTGAACTCGGGACTTTGTCCTACATAAGAGCAATGTTTCTCTTTTGAAGAGCAATGTTTCTCTTCTGAACGGCAATTTTCCTCTTCTGAGCAGCAATTTTCTCCTTCTGAACAGCAATTTTCTCCTTCTGAACAGCAATGTTTCTCTTCAGAGCAGCAATTTTCCTCTTCGGAGTAGCAATTTTCCTCTTCGGAACGGCAATTTTCTCCTTTTGAACGGCAATTTTCTCCTTCTGAGCAGCAATGTTTCTCTTCGGAACGGTAATTTTCTCCTTTTGAACGGCAATTTTCTCCTTCTGAGCAGCAATGTTTCTCTTCTGAACAGCAATTTTTCTGAGCAGCAATTTTCCTCTTCGGAGCAGCAAATTTATAATTGATGGTGAGCGTATTTTTAGACGAAGTTTTAAACTTCGTTCATCTTATTGGTAATTTAAATGATATACAAACTTCGTCCATAATTATTGGAAATCAATATATTTTTAATATATTTATTATTAATTAATAATAACATCATATTTCACAGCATTTAAAATCTAAATCATGAAAAAATTATTTATTTTTTTGCTAGTCATTTCTAGTACTAGTCTATTTGCTCAAGATAATTTAGAAGCACTGGTAAAAGAAGGAATTACACTTCACGATAGTGGTAAGTATAGTCAAGCTATTGAAAAGTATGAAGAAGCTCTCAAAATTGATAGTAAATCGCCCTTAGTTCTCTATGAAATCAGTTATAGTTATTTTGCCTTGCAAGATTTCAAAATGGCAGCAAAATACAGTAAAAAAGTAATCAAACTCAAAGATAAATATTTGAATGAAGCTTATATGATATATGGCTCTGCATTAGATAATATGGGAGAGCCTAAAAAAGCAGTAAAGGTCTATAAAGAAGCCATAGAAAAATATCCTGATGATTATCTCTTATATTTCAATCTTGGTTTAACTCAATATAGAATGAAAGATTTATCTAATGCTGAGGGGAATTTTATTCAGGCTATTAAGTTAAATTCATCTCATGCTACATCTCATTTATCTCTAGGAGCGGTTAATATGGAAATGGGTAATAAGTCGAAAGCATTATTAGCTTTATATTATTTTTTAACGGTTGAACCCAATACGGAGCGTTCTAAAAATGCTATTCAATTTATAGAATCTGTGATTAATCAAGGTGTTTCAAAAGATGGTGATAAAGAAATCAGCATTACTCTTTTATCTGATAATATGGAAAGTGATTTTGGTGTTGTAGATATGTTTTTATCATTAAAAACAGCAACTTATTTAAGCGAAGAAGAAGAAAAACCTGAAGATTTATTTTTGGATTTAACGAAATCATTTTTTGAGATTTTAGAAGAACAAAGAGAAGGAAAAAGTGGTTTTTGGTGGGATGCTTATGTCAATGTTTTAATGCTTTTCAATAATGAAGAACATTTAGAAACTTACACTCATTTCATTAGACAATCTTCTAATTCTAAGTCGTCTAAATGGTTACAAGAAAATGAAGACAAAGTAGAAGCAATGTTCGATTCTTTGAAAGATGAATAATTAAAGGTATACCTAAAATCTTATAAATATCTATGAAGACTTCATCATTAATTTTAATTCTTTTAATCATTGGTTTAATTATTCTATTTTACCAATGTAATTTCTCTAGCATTGATAAAAAAATTAATGGAAAGGAAGAGAAAAATATTTCATATAAATATATAGCTGAAGATTATTTTAAAAACTATAAACAAGAACTTATTCCTTTATTTGAAGAATTAAAAATTATGCATCCTAAGTTATTATTATATGTCTCAGATTTTGAAGGGGAACGCAGTTTTATTGATTTGGGCTCAGGAAGTCCATATACACAAGAATTAATTGACAAGCATTTACCTAATACGGAAAATTTACAAAATTATACATTCCCTCCTACTCTTCATTTTTTACAAAAACAGGAAGATTTATATTCTTTTGCGGTATTCTACATTAGAGATAATAAGGATTTTAAAGAAGGGGTGGCTTTAGGTATTTATGATATGTATAAAGAAGCTGAAAATAAGTATTTCGAAAAGGTTGGAATAGAAAAATCATTTGAGGAATTCGAATATTTATATAATTTTGAGCGAGGAAAACTTAGCAACCAATATGAATATATACTATTCAAAGAAGATTCACTAAAAAAAGATAATCCATACAAAGATTATTAAGCCTCATCAACAATTACCTTTACTCTGTTGTCCAAAGGGTATAAAAATTGGTATAATACATCGAAAAATTCTTCGCCATATTGGCTGTAGTATTGTATAAAATTATCCTTGCGTTCTTGAAGATTATTATTGGGAAACAATTTATTTTTCAGGCTGGTGATTTGTTGGATTTGAGTATCGTTTTTGCGTTTTTCTGCCTTGATTGCTTTTTGTTCTAAAATATAAATGCCTTTTAGCACCTTAGCTTTTTCGGCTGAGGCAGTGGCTTTGAGGCTCGGGTCTATTTTAGCAATTTGTTCTTCTATTTGCTTATAAATGGCTTCTATTTGAGTTTTTTCATTATTAAAAACATTATCATCATCAAAATTTTGAAGCATTAGTTGTTTTATAATGGCATCTTTATCTTCCCAAATTGACTCCAACGGAATGCCTAATTTCTTAATTTTTTTATTAGTATTTTTATCAATAAATAAAACTGAATCTCTACGAATCAGCATAGGGAAAGGAATATTGAAATGCTCAAATTGACTATGGCGTTCTAACCAATAAGCCAATTCTCCACCACCTCCTATATAGGCTAGATTAGGCATGATGTATTCTTGATACAATGGTCTTAAAGCTACATTTGGACTGAAACGCTCTGGATGAGTATTCAACTCTTCCTCCATTTCTTCTTCTGTAAAATAAATATCTTGATTAATAACTTGATAGCCATTGTCGGTAACTTCTATACGTTCCCTAAAATTATTACCTAAATAAAATAAATTAATCGGTCTAGGAAATGCTTGTGATTTAAAGCCTTTTCCATTGAGTTGTTCTTGTGTTTTTTGTATTAATGATTGTGATGGTCTTTCTTTAATTTCTTTAAAAAATAAAGAGATTGCTTTATCTTTTAATACTTGATGCCCCATATTTAATACGACTAGCCCTTTCTCTCCAAAGAGTAAATTGACGAGTTCTAAAGCGGCATTAGCATATTTATCATGCTTGTTATGAGCTGTATTAATAATATCAAAAATATGCTGAGCATTGGGGCTTTCGCCTAATATGTCTTTGAGCTGAGACAACAAAGGCTTAATGTTTTGGGTACTCATTTGACCTACACTGCCTGACTCATTAGATTCCCAAACCAATTCATCTCTAAAAACTTTGACATGATTGATTTCATCAAAATCGTGGTCTTCTCCACCCGTTATAAAAAAGGGAACAAAATTGTATTGAGGATATTTTTCATTCAATTCTTCACAGAGTCGAATACAAGATATTATTTTATAAATATAATATAATGGGCCTGTAAAAAGAGCGGGTTGATGAGCCGTTATTATTGTAAATGTATTTTCATTTAATAATAAATCAATATGATCATTTACTTTTTGAAAAGGTTCAAGTTGAGCATATTGTTCTTTTAAAACAGTATGAATCAATTCTCTATCAATATTCTGCTTCTTTTTCTGTTCAATTACCTTAGGAAATTCATCAATATTGACATCATATTGATAAAAAGGTCTCAAATCTTTATCGTTCTCACTATATTGAGTGTCAAAATGAGAAAAGACTCCTGCGTCTTTGAATGAAATATACTTACAAATCATTTTTTTAGTATA
>JAHDBK010000110.1 GCA_020630455.1 Saprospiraceae bacterium | reverse complement strand
GACTTTTAGGACCTAATGGTAGTGGCAAAACAACAACTCTAGGAATGGTACTTGGTATTATTCAACCTTCTAGTGGAGATTATAATTGGTTTCAAAATCATTATGGTTCAAAACATAGAATGCAAATAGGTACTCTATTGGAAACGCCCAATTTTTATCCTTATATGTCTGGGCGTAAAAATTTAGAAATCGTTGCTCATATCAAAAAAACTTCTAAAAATAATATTGATGAATTATTAGATATTGTTAATTTGTATGATAGAGGTAGTTCTAAATTCAGGACTTATTCTTTAGGAATGAAACAACGTTTAGCCATTGCCGCTGCTTTAGTAGGTGACCCAGAAGTTCTTATCTTTGATGAACCAACCAATGGTTTAGATCCAGAAGGAATTGTTGAAGTAAGAGAAACCATTATTAAAATTGCCGAAAGAGGCAAGACTATTTTAATGGCTAGTCATATCTTAAATGAAGTAGAAATCATCTGTTCCCACGTTTCTATTTTAAAAAGAGGTAAGTTATTAGCAACTGGAACAGTCGGTGCTATTCTTAGTGATGACAAACTCATTGAAATCAATGCTAATGATAGAGAAAAGCTTCTCCAAATACTAGCTCCCCTACCCTTTATCAAAAAGGTAGAAAACATGAAAGACCATATTTTATTAACAGTGGATGAAGCTAGTTCCGATGCTGCTACTATCAATAAATTAGCTTTTGATAATGGCATTATTTTAACCCGACTAGTAGAGAAAAAACGCAGCTTAGAATCTGAATTTTTAGAAATTACCTCTAGTGCGAGATAAAATTATTGTGCTTCTAATTCATCCCAATACTCTAATGCTCTACGAGTATGTGGAATACAAATGGAACCACCTACTAAATTAGCTATTGAAAACACTTCAAATATTTCATCTTTAGTAACTCCTTCTTCATAGCATTTGCCTAAATGGTATGCTATACAATCATCACATCTCAAAACCATAGAAGCGACTAAACCTAATAATTCTTTAGTTTTACTAGATAATGCTCCCTCTTTATAAGCATTAGTATCCAAATTAAAAAAACGTTTCATGAATTTATTATCATGAGACAATATACGCTCATTCATTTGAGCCCTATATTCATTGAATTCTTTAACTTTTGACATATTATATAATATTAAATATAAAAAAAGACTTTAGAAAGCAATAATACAAAGTATTATATATTTCTAAAGTCTTTTTTTTAAAATTCTAATCAGACTTAATCCAAAAACTTAGTTTTGGACTTTTCTAATTTCTTTTGACCTTCTTTCATTTGGTCTCCCATCTGAGCCGAAGCCGCAAAAGAAGTGACCATCTGAGTCAATAAATTAGATGCATTATCTGGTGTATTAGGTAATAAAATCAAATTAGAATTCACATTTTCACCTAATGAATGTAACGTATCATAATGTTGCGTTACTACAATCAAAGCTGATGCTTCTTGTGAATTGATACCTACTTTATTCAATACTTCTACAGATTCTTCCAATCCTCTTGCAATTTCTCTACGTTGGTCAGCTATACCTTGACCTTGTAAACGCTTACTTTCAGCTTCTGCTTTTGCACGAGCAACAATACGGATTCTTTCTGCTTCTGCTTCATATTCTGCAGCTACTTTTTCTCTTTCAGAAGCATTAATACGATTCATCGCTTGTTTTACCGCTGCATCTGGGTCAATATCGGTAACTAATGCCTTGACTATAGTATATCCGTAATCATACATGGCTTCAGATAAATCTCTTTTAATTGCAATGGCAACATCATCTTTTTTCTCAAATACATCATCTAATTTCATCTTAGGAACTTCTGCACGAACAGTATCGAAGATATAAGAAGTAATTTGATCATGAGGATTTTCCAAACGATAAAAAGCATCGTAAATCTTATCTTTAATAATGTGGAATTGTACAGAAACTTTTAACCTCACAAATACATCATCTTTGGTTTTAGTTTCTACTATGACATCTAACTGTTGAATTCTTAAACTTACTCTTCCTACAACATTCTGTATAAAAGGTATTTTAAAATGTAATCCAGAAAAGCGAATACTATTGAACTTCCCAAATGTCTCTACAATGGCTGCCGTTTGTTGACTAACTGTAAAAAATGGCATAGGTCCTGAAACTTCTATCATAATCTTATCTTAATTTAAATGGTTACAAAATATGTTTTTCATTATAATTATAATATATATTAAATATAATAATAAATTTTGAAATAATAAACATTTCAAATACTCTTGCAATTTCTTCAAATCTAATCAATTTTTCCATTTTTTTAGATTAATCCTTGGATTTTTTCAACTAAAGCAAATAGAATTCAATTTAGAACATGTTTAAAGTTAATTTTAAATTGATTGAATCATATTTTTATTAATAATTATGAAACAAGTATATCTTTGTATAATAAATAAAATTAATAAATTCAAAATGAAAAAACTATTTTTGATAATCAGTATCATAACTTTGACCTTAAATTCTTGTGAAACGCCATCTTCAAATCAAGATATTCCTAAAAAACCCAAAAACATAGTACTCATGATTGGTGATGGAATGGGCGTAACTCAGATTAGTGCAGGTATGTATTCTCAAGAAGCTCCTCTCAATTTAGAACAATTTCCAATAGTTGGATTACATAAATCTTATGCCTATAATGATTTGGTTACTGACTCAGCGGCTGGTGCAACTGCATTTGCCTGTGGTGTAAAAACATATAATGGTGCAGTAGGAGTTGATAAAGATACTATGCCTGTAAGCAGTATTTTAGAAATAGCAGATAAGAGAGGGATAGCTACAGGAATGGTATCTACTTCGTCTATTACACATGCTACTCCTGCTAGTTTTATTTGTCATCAAAAGAAACGCAAACAACATCAAGCAAATGCTTTGGAATTCTTAAATACAGATATTGATTTATTTGTAGGAGGTGGTAAAGCCCATTTTGAAAACAGAGATGACGGCATCAATATTTCTGATAAATTAGTAGAAAAAGGGTATCATGTATCCAGCTATTTTAAAGAAGATATTTTAAAAATAACTATGAATCCAGAAAAACCTTATGCATTTTATACTGATAGTGAAGAGCCTGTAGCTGTAAGTGGAGGAAGAAATTATCTGCCAAGTGTTTCAGCTAAATCTGTTGATTTTCTTGATAAAAGAGGTGAAAATGGATTTTTTCTAATGATTGAAGGTTCACAAATTGATTGGGGTGGTCACGCCAACCAATCTGATTATATCATTACAGAAATGCATGACTTTGACAAAGCAATTGGTAATGTTTTAGAATTTGCAAAGAAAGATGGCGAAACCCTTGTCATCGTTACCGCTGATCACGAAACAGGTGGTTATGCCATCAATAAAGGTTCAACAAGAGATTCTTTAGTCACCGCCTTTACTACTGACTATCATACCGCCGATTTAATCCCTGTATTTGCTTATGGTCCTGGTAGTGAAGCCTTTTCTGGAATTTATGAAAATACGGCTATTTTTGATAAAATGATGAATGCATTAGGATTAAAAAGAAATTAATTGACTTTTAATTATAGATTTTTAAAAACAAGGAATAATAAAGAGAACTCTTTATTATTCCTTGTTTTTTATTCTATGGGAACTTTCTAAATTATCATTCTGTTAGCTGTATGGAATATTAATCTTTAAATCATGAGTTTTTCAAAAAAATATCCAAGGAGTTTACATGCTCAAGTTAGTTTAGGAACAACATCCGATGACCGATTCATGCCACAAGGATACGTCCAAGCATTTGCTGAAATGGATCATTTAATTCTCACTGAAAAACTCGATGGTCAAAACAACTGTTTTAATCAATATGGTTTATTTGCTCGTTCTCATACTTCTCCCACACAACATCCTTGGGATAAACCTTTACTTAATAGGTGGCAATTGATTAAAAATGACTTGAAAGATTTAGAAATTTTTGGTGAAAATATGTATGGAATACACTCAATTGAATACACTCAATTAGAATCCTTCTTTTATGTTTTTGGTATTAGAATTGACGATTATTGGCTGCCTTGGGAAGAGGTGGAGTTTTATGCAGCATTATTTGATTTCCCTACTGTCCCTCAAATCGAAATTCAACACCCTTTAAAAGATTATTATAATAATCATCAAAAAGAAAATGATATTTTAGAAAAATGGTTAACAGATAATTTAGGAATGACTTGGGAAGAAAGTGTGAAAACTTCTGGTTTATTAGGTGGGTTTGACCCTAATAGTGATGAAGCCTGTTCCGAAGGATTTGTTATTAGAAATAAAAATGGATTTAAGACCAATGAAGGTATATTACCAACAGCTCATAATGAGTTTGACTCTATTTTTAAATTGGTTAGAGCATCTCACGTCAAAACAGATGTGCATTGGACTAAAAATTGGAGAAAAGCAACATTAACTGATTATTCAAAATATAAATGGTACGGATTGGGGCAGTAATCAGTTATCAGTTAATAAAAAATAGAATAAATTAAGATGTGGAAATTTCCTACATACGAGATAAATAAAGAAGTAGATTGGGAGCTATTAGAAAATACATATCCTTGGATAAGAGATATGGAAGCAGTTCCACAAGACAAAGAATGGCATGCAGAAGGCAATGTATTAATTCATACCAAAATGGTAGTACAATGTCTTTTAGAACTTGAAGAATTCAAAATTTTAAATGAACAAGATCAACATATTCTTTTTGCTGCTGCTTTAATGCATGATATAGAAAAAAGGTCTTGTACTACAAGCGAAATTATAGAAGGAAAACAAAGAATTATTTCTCCTGGACATGCCAAAAAAGGAGCATTTACAACAAGACAAATATTATACAAAGATATTCAAACTCCATTTGCTATACGTGAACAAATTGTACAATTAGTAAGGTATCATGGTTTTCCTTTATGGTCTTTAGAAAAAAATAATATCCAAAAGGAAGTAGTAAGAATTAGTCAGGTGGTTAACACTCATTTATTGGCTATTTTAGCTAAAGCAGATGCATTAGGAAGAATATGTAAAGATAAAGAATATTCTTTATTAAAAGTCGATTTATTTATAGAATTATGTAAAGAGAATGATTGTTTTGGAAAAGCGAGAACCTTCCCTTCTGACTTAGCTAGATTCCTTTATTTCAATAAAGAAAATCAATACATAGATTATCAACCTTTTGATACTTCAAAATCAGAAGTAATATTGATGTCTGCATTACCTGGAACAGGTAAAGACACCTATATTCAAAAACATTTGAAAGACTTCCCTATGCTTTCTTTAGATGAATTGAGACGGCAACATAAAATCTCTCCTAGAGATAAAAAAGGAAATGGAAGAATGATTCAATTAGCCAAGGAACAAGCTAAAGAGTATCTTAGAAATCATATTTCATTTGTTTTTAATGCTACTAATATATCTAAAGATATGAGAAGCAAATGGATCAGTCTATTCAATGATTATAATGCAAAAATCAAAATCGTTTATTTAGAAACAGATTATAAAACCTTATTAAAACAAAATAAAAAAAGAGAATATCCAATTCCAGAAGATGCTTTGGAAAGATTGATACTTAAATTGGAAATCCCTAGTATTTATGAAGCTCATGATGTAATTCATCATATTAAAAAATAAAAAATATATTATAAATTAGCACAAACAATATATATATTCATTTGTTAATAAGCTCATTAAAAATATATATTTTAACTATGTAAAATATCATCATATTTTAATATAAAAGGGCATAATATTTGACTTTTTAAAAATGCTATCCGTCTCTTATTTTTTCTAAAATAAAGGCATTTTTATGATTATACTAAGTCAAAATTATACCACAATGAAATCAAAACTTACTATATTAATCCTAATTTTCATCATCTCGCAGACTTCTTATGCTAATAATTCCTTAGAATGGAATTCTTTTTGGGAAACCCACCAATTCTTTAGTATAAAAAATAATATTTCATTATTAGAAATTGAATATTCTGATTGTCCAAAAAAAGAAAAAGAATGTAAAGGGCTAAGGATTTTTGAAGATGGTACTCAATATGAAGGAGACTTCATATATGGAATTCCATATGGAAAAGGTACTTTAACCCTTGCAGATGGAAGCAGATATGTTGGAGAGTTTAAGGATGGAGTAAGGTCTGGAAAAGGATATATGTATTATCAAAATGGAGATGAATACACAGGAGAATGGCAGAGTGATTTAAGGCATGGTAAGGGAGTATATACATGGGCTGATGGTTCTCAATTTGTAGGAGAATATTACGAAGGAAAAATACAAGGAAAAGGAACTATAACTCTTGCAAATGGAGAAAAATACGAAGGAGAATGGAAAAATAATGTAGCTCATGGTGAAGGTACTTTTTCATCTGAAGAAGGCACTAAGCATTATGGAAACTATAAATATGGAGAGCGTGAAGGCTCAGGAGTCATTACATGGATTACAGGAGATGTTTTTATTGGAAAATGGAAGAATGGAAGTATCGATAAAAAAGGAACTTTTCAATTTAATAATGGTGCTAAATACATATGTATTTGGGATGATGGTGAAATGAATGGGGATGCTACCTATATCAAAGCTGATGGTGAAGAAATCAATGGAAACCTTAAAGAATTAGAAGAAAAAGCAAAAGATGACGAAGAGTTATGGGAATCTATTGCCCCTAATTTAGCTGTTTCTTGGTATGCTGTTGCTCTTGAATATAAAAGCAAAAATCAACTTAAAGATGCGATTAATGCTTTAGAACAATCTTCTAAATTTGTAAATCCAACTTCTGATATTGGTCAATTGATATATACACAATATGAAGCAATTAATAAAGAATTAGAAAAAGAAGATGATGATTCATAAAAACAACATTATAATCTCAATATATACTATATGATGAATTATTAATAGTAATTGATTATGTTATAAAAAAGTGCTAATATCTTTATTAGTGCTTTTTTTATTTTTATTATTTCTACTTCTTAATGCTAGATAAAAAAATCCAGGTGGAGACATCAAAATGACAGGTAAGGTACTTTCAAAAGGTTTGGGAGTTCCCTTTAAATTATGTACAAAAAAAACAGCACATATAGTTAAACTTGAAGCAATTATTGAGGCAAGGATTATACTTTGCCATTTATCTTCCAATTTTAGGGCAATTCTTTCACATAATTTGATAACTAATCCACCAAATAACAAAGTATACAAGGCTTGTTTAGTACCTGCGACAATGGCTAATTGCCAATTAACTGACCAATTGATACACAATACAATCAAACCCATGATGATTGCACCAATGGCCCCTGTTTTTAAATTAATGTATTCTTGAATAATTTTGAGCATAGAAACTAGCCCATTTCAGCAACTACCTCTTTTACATCTGGAATCATTCTTTTTAGCATACCTTCAATGCCTCCTTTTAAGGTTTGAGTAGAAGAAGGACAACCACTACACGCTCCTTGAAGTAAAACCGTTACTATACCTTCATGGAAAGATTTAAATTCTATATTACCACCATCCATTTCCACAGCAGGTTTTACATAAGTATCAATTAATTCCTTGATTTTTTTAACGGTTTCAGCATCTTCTTCTGAATAATTCATCTCCTCCCCTCTTTCTGCATCCAATTGTTCAATGGCTTCAGCATAACCATCATTGACCGCTACTATTTCTTCTTCAATATAAGATTTAATATCTTCTTTCAACCTCAACATGATATCCTCCCAAGCGTAATTGAACTCCTTTGTCACTGTAACAAAATTATTACAAAAATAAACCCCTTTTACGCTAGGATTTTCAAAAAGTTTTGAAGCAAATGGAGACCACTCCTTCGCCCATTCTTCTTCTTTAAAGTCAGCCGTACCTTTATATAACATTCTATTAGAAACAAACTTAAGTGTCTCAGGATTAGGAGTTTGTTCCGTGTATATCAAAATTGGATTTTTTACTACTTGTTTTTCCATTATATATTATTAATTGTATTTTTTATAATTAATTACTAAAGATAACACCTCCCTAATTAATAAGTTGAAAATTTTCATAAAAATTTATTAAAATTAAATAATAATTAAAAAATCGAAGCTCATTATCGTTAATCATAAAATATTGCACGATTGTTGTATTACAATAATTAAAAATATATTACAGGCTATGAAAACAATTTATACTATATTGTTTATTCTGTTTTTAATTCCAAATTTAGAGGCTCAGAATCCTCAAAAACTCGCTTCAAAAGCTGACTCATATTACAAGTTAAATCAATATGCTAAAGCAATTCCTTTATATAAAAATGCCCTTGATTCCTATGGAAGACCCAACAATAATTGGCTAAGTAAATTGGCTAATTGCTATAAAATGACTAATCAAACAGAAGAGGCAGCATTTTTATATGATTCCATTGTTAATCATGCTAAAAGATTTAGGTATCAAATATATAAAGATTATGGCGAGGTACTTATCAACCAAGAAAAATACGATGAAGCTAAAGAAATGTTCACATTGTATCTAGAATCCAAACCAGAGGATGAGTATATCATTCAATTAAAAGAAAATTTGAATCACATAAAAGACATCCAACCAATATATAAAAACATTCGTATTGAAGCATTCAATTATAATTCTGAAGAAGATGATCATGGAGCTGTTTTTTATCAAGAAGGTCTAGTATTTGTAAGCGATAGAAAAAGAGGAATGGTTCTTTTCAAAGAAGAAACTGGTACAACAGGAAGAGATTTTTTAAGTCTTTACAAAACGGATATTTTAAGAGATTCTACCAATACAAATGACAGTATACAATTCAATGAGCCTTCTATTTTACCTAGAAAAATAAATATGTTGAATAAAAATACTGGAACAGCCACCTTTAATAAAAGTCAAAATGTAATGGTTTTTGCTCAAAATAGCCATATCCCAAATAAAAACAATGAATATAAAATGCAATTATTCATGACTACAATGGAAGATGGAAAATGGAAAACACCTAAAAAATTGAATTTTTGTAGCGAGACAAGTAATTATATGCATCCTGCTTTATCTCCTGATGGAAATACTTTAATATTTGTTAGTGATAAATCTAGAGGTGAAGGTGGAACAGATTTATATATCAGTACATATAATGGAGAAAACTGGTCTAAACCTGAAAATATGGGTCCAATAATCAATACTCCTGCTCATGAAGGATTTCCTTTTATTAGTGAAGATGGTCGATTATATTTTTGTTCTAAAGGACATGTTGGATATGGAGGATTCGATATTTTTTGTTCTCAAATGGACGATAATATTTGGCAAAAACCTACCAATTTAGGAGCTCCAATAAATAGCTCTTACGACGATATTAGTTTTTCTTACAACCTCTATCACCAATTAGCCACCTTTACTTCTTCAAGAGATGGTGGAGATGATGATATTTATTTATTTCGAATCAAATAATTCAATATAACATCATTATATTACAAACAATAATAAAGAATTTTTGATATCTAGACTATCAGATAATAGACTATAGACATTAGATTTTTCTAATAAGTGAATAATAAAGAAA
>JAHDBK010000109.1 GCA_020630455.1 Saprospiraceae bacterium | reverse complement strand
ACAATATTTTCATTATAAACAGAATCACAATCAACTACAAATGTGTCTAAAGGGCTTTTTTTAGTTTGTGACATTATTTCAATATCATTATCCTTATTTGTCTTTTCTACAATTTCGTTAATATAATCCTCTATTTCTTCGGAGTCATTTTCTATTTGTTTTGATTGGTTAGTAGGGGTATTCTCTTTTAAAGACATATCATCTTTAACCCCACAGCTTAGAAAAAACATTATTAATATGAATAAAAATAAATTAGGTTTCATTATGACAGATTTAAGGAAAAGGTGATTTACAGATAATTTTTTAATCAAGCAATAATAAAGAAAACTCTTTATTATTGCTTGATTGAAAAGGCAATCCAATTATATATCTGGACTAGGGACAACATTCACCCAACCACCAGGTTGCCTAGCAGAAATGGTATTGTCGTACATGGCTTCGCAAGAAATAGTAGGTAAATAATATCTACCTTCATAAGTGGCATTTAATCGGATATAATAAGTGTGTGTTTCTCCTGCATTGATATCAAAATAGGTATAAACTCTATCATCTCTAATATCTTGATATTCTGGTTTAGTTCCTTCATCAACGCTAATGGCGTCCATACGAGCATTGGTGATTTCCCATCCAGAAGGGAATATTTGGGTGATAGCCATTTCGTTGTATTTCCTTCCTGTTTTACTAGGATTGCTTATAGTGACCTTAGCGACAAAGTCCGTCCCTTGTTCAATGTTTTTTGGATTGATGGACTTCCCTTCACTATTCATATAAGCAATATCCATTTTTAAATTATTACTTGCAGAAGTACTATCTCCTTGCATAGGGATTCCTCTTTGAATTAGGCGAGCATAAAGAATGCCACTAGATGTATTTTTCACAGAAAGATTTCTTGCACCACCTTCTGAATTGAGATTGGTGGTAAAAATAGGCATATTAGAACCCGCATTGGTAGAACTACCATCTAAGGCATAAGTGAAATTAAATTCATTAGAAATATTATTTTCTCCTACATATTTTCCAATAGATAGCAATGAATAAGCCACGGTTTGAGTTCCAAACCAACGGTCTTGGCTAATGCGTTCTGAAATATCTTTTACTAATAGAGCGGCTTCTTTTTTCTCTTCCAAAATGACTAAAGTCTCTAAAATCATAGATTGGTCTCTCAATCCAGAACCATAAGTATATCCTAGTTCTACATAATCTTCTACATTTTTATCGAGTCCAGAAATCAATTTTTCAGCAATAGATTTTTTGCCAGCTAAACCGTAAGCAGCGGCGAGACGCCATTTGGCAGCATCACTCATATTCATGCTTCTTAGTCTGTTCATAGCTCCTAATTCTGCTTCTCCTGCCAAAGCTAAGGTATATAAACGATAGGCTTGAGTCAAATCACCTTCCCATCTATCTACATCTGTTGGGTCCCATTGAGTAGCTTTTTTCTTTTGGTATTTTTTCCATTTACTCAACATATTTTCAGGTACATTATATCCTAGTTTTTTAGCTTCTAAAATAAAATGCCCTGCATAATTAGTTCCCCAATAGCTGACATAATCATCTCCTGGCCAATAACCAAATCCACCAGATGATACTTGGAAGTTTTTCAAGCGATTGATAGTGGCTTGTATGTTTTTAGGAACTTGTTTTTTCTGTTTTTCATCTAATTCTAATAATTTAGAAACATATAATTGAGGAAATCCAGAAGAAGTTGTTTGTTCAATACAACCATGTGGATAACGAATGAGATATTCTAAACGCCTTCCTAAATCAATAGGAGGAATATTAGATACTTCTAAAATGGTTTCATTGGTACCATTCATACCAACTGGGGCATAGGTTTGAGACCATGATTGCCCTGCTTCAATGACTTCACTATTGACATTGGTTACATAAGGATTAGGATTGCGAATAGCGATTTCTATTTCTTGATGTGCCGTTTTAGCTCCGCTTTTTGCCAATACTTTAATTTTTCCTTTACCAATGACTTCTTTTACTTTTATTTTGAAATAAACCATTTCATCACCTGGTTTAGAGAAAGAAACACTTTGGTTTTTATCTCCTATGATTTCAATATTATCATTAGTTTCTAAGGAGACATCAACACTACTAATGCCTTTTTCCATTGCAAAAACATTAACAGGCACTCTTAATTCTTCATTAGGTCCAAGAACTCTAGGAACTGTAGCTAATACCATAAGAGGTGTTTTTACAGGAGTTGTTACTTCAGCACTACCATAAGCTCCAGCATTGGCAGCTACAACCATGGTTCTTACTGAACCAATATAATTAGGCATAGTAATGGTGTGTTTTTGTTTTTGACCTCTTTTAGAATAAAAAGGACCTAGGTGCATTACTACAGGTTTAAAACGATTGACTTGTTCGCCTGATTTCTTTTTAGCAATATCATCTGCACCACCACCAACACTCAATATTCGTTCTAAATCACTACCATAACCTCCTAGGACATGGTCATACATATCCCATGTTTTTACACCAAGAGCTTCTTTAGCATAAAAAGTATTCCAAGGGTCAGGTGTTTTGAATCGAGTTAAATCTAAAAGCCCTTCATCTACAACTGCAATCGTGTAAGCCATAGGGTTGCCATTTTTTTCTACTACTTCTACCGTAAACTCTTTCTCTGGTTCAATTTTTTCTGGCATTCTTATTTCAGGTTTCAATTGAGTTTTAGGATTGACTACTTTTAATGGAATAACCCCATACATTCTGATTGGTAAATCATTTTCTTGTTGGGCATGTGGTTGAGTTAATGTAACATGAGCGAATACGTTTGGTGTCCATGCTTCATTAGTTTGTACACGTACTTTATTTTCTCCTTTTTGTAAATTAAACCATTTGTGTTCTAATACTTTTGAGCCATTCTCGACGGTTAATAATCCTCTAGATACTTCTGAAGCAGGAATATTGATTTCAACGGTTTCGTTTACTTTGTATTCTTGTTTATCTGATGTAAAAATCAACATAGCGGCAGCTTTATTATCTCCTTCCTCATCATTCCAAGGATAACCAGCATAGAAAATATCACCCGTACAATGCCCTTCTTCATCACAAACTCTGATTAAATACCTGCCCCAATCGGCAACATTGACGTTCACTTGACCACGTCCTTTACTATCTGTTGTGATTTCATTTTTAGATATTGCACCATAGTGAGTAGAAGTATTATAACTCGTAAAATTATCTTCATCTGCATCCCACCACCAAGACCATTCTAGTCGATAAATTCCTGTTGTTAATTTTCTATTAGCGGAAGCTTTCCCCTCATTGTTAACAGAAACAACATCAATTTTATAATCTTTATTATAATCTAATCTCTTTTCACCATATTTATTTTTGGGAATTTCAATACCACAATAAGTATTATAAGGGCTATAATTAATACTAAAATTATCAGAACTAAAATCACCGCTTTTTTCGAATACTCTAGATTTTACACCTGCTCGTAGTTTACCAGGAGCATTATTTCCTTCTAAATTAATATTAAAATCCGCTTTTCCTTCTTTGTCTAAATCTCCATCAAAAACGACAATAGGTTCAGAACTGAAGGAACGAGCAGGGTCATCAAACTCAAAATCATTATATTTATCAAAAGTAGTATTGATTTGAGAAAATTGCATTTCAACCTTAGCTTTTAAATTAGAGGCAGGACTACCGTGTAACCAATTAGATTGAATAGAACCTTTTGCTTCTTTATCGAAGCTAGTAAGTTCCTCTTTTCCAAAATCAACCTTGACCTTTAAACGATTCGGTTTTACCGTTTCTATTTTTAAAACTTTACTAAAAGAAGCTCCCCCCACTTTGACTTTTGCAGTCCAATTGCCTGTGGGTGCATCCGCTGTTGTAGAAGTAGTAAATGAATAAATTCCTTTTAGGTTTTCGGATTTAACCATCTTTTCTTGAAGTTGACCTCTTGAATCGTAAATTTCCATAGAAACAGGGTGGTCTTCAGGTAGTTTATTGGCTTCATCTTCTAGGATGAAATTCAAGTATAAAGTATCTCCAGGACGCCAAACGCCTCGTTCTCCATAGATGAAGCCCTTGATTCCCTTCTGAGCAACGGTACCGCTCACATCGAATCTACTTAGAGAAAGGGAATATCCATCTTCTATTTTTAAATAGCCCCGTTCAATTCCTTTTTCAACAACAACAAATGAGGCTGTATTACTATTTGAAAGATAAGCAATGCCTTCGCTATTGGTTGCAGTAGATGATAATAATTGTTGTTGATAATCAAATATTTTTACAGTAACTCCTTCACTAGCATCGGTTGTTCTTAAATCATTTACTGCGACAAATAAAGAACCGTCTTCTCCTTTCTTAGCAATGATTCCATAATTAGAAGCAAATATATTTCTTTTAACAAATCGAGTATAATTATAAAATGCTGGTTTACATGGGTCGTTTCTATCTCTATAATTATATCCATTATAATATCCTTTTACACCATAATAGCTATCAAAAATGGTTTGTATAT
Source organism: Saprospiraceae bacterium (assembly GCA_020630455.1). GTDB lineage: Bacteria > Bacteroidota > Bacteroidia > Chitinophagales > Saprospiraceae > JAHDCE01. Next base: position 5,108 of record JAHDBK010000109.1, on the reverse strand, counting down.
TTCCATCTTCATCATAAAAGTCAGACATCATGGTTAGGTTTTCTTCTTCATCTAAATCAGAAGTTTCACAGAAATAATCAGAATAGCCAGGAAGGAATCCAATTCTAATTTGATAAATCGCTCCTTTTTCTGTTTGTACTAATTTTTCTAAATCAAGAGCATAACGCGTCCATGAACTTTTATCTGCATTAGGATTTAAACTTCCAAGATTCACTTTTTCTCTATGAATAATACGACCTACTCTTTCTAAATCATAGCTGCCATCCATTTCATTAGACTGTAAAAATTGAAGGAGATTGTTTTCAAATATTTTAAAGACCTCTACTTCAACAGCATTTAAATTGATAGCTTCGAATGGAAAAATTAGTCCATCTGATTCAGGTAAAATTACTCCTTTACCGACTAAACGTATTTCTGGAATAATGTCCTCAAATTCAAATGACCAAACACTTTGATTAGCCATTTTTATACCTGCTATATTTAATAGACCTGCAAATACAGTTAGATTTCTTTGCCCTACTATTTTATTACTAGGGAAAACTTTTACTCGATTACCATCAACTGTATACTTTAAATTACCACTATAACCAGATATTTGAAACAAACCATTCATATCTTGGTCAGAAGATATTGGATCTGAAAATGAAAGAACAATGTGTGGTTCTGCTGCTTGTTTAACTAACCTAGCATTTACTACCTTAAAATCCTTCAGAGAAGGAACTTCTACTTCTTCACTTCCTTTTTCATCTACTTCTACAGATTTTCCATTCCATATAATGGTAACGGAAGAAGGGTCATCAGAACGGTCAACATCATTAACTGTAAAATTATATTCAACAGCAGAATTTCCTTGAGAAACATCTATATCTAATTTTTTAGAACCTTGTTTTGCTGTTAATATTTTTTGAACTTGCTCTATATCTGCTACATCAGTAAAATATAAAGTGCCTTTAATCATCTGTTGGCTTAAATCTTCATTATTTACAGCTTGTATACCATCAATTCCAACTGAAAAGAATTGTTCTCTTGTCCTAAAGTTGAATTCAAAAGATTGAAGTTCTTCAGGTATGTTTTGAAAAACTTTAGATAAGTTTACAATTCCTTTGAATTGTTGACCAGAAGGAAATAATTCATCTGCCTTAAAAACCAGCGTTCTGTCATCCTCCCAAACCAAACTCCCTTTGTGACGTGGAGATAAACTGAATAAATTATCATCTGCTTCTTTACCTATTTGTTCTCCATTAACTACAGAGGCATTGAATCGAATTTTTACCGTTTCGTTCCTTGAAATAAGCCCTGATGTAAATGCATAAATATAATTGCCTATACTTTCAGGCATCTCCCTAGCAGTATTGTCTTTTTGTTGACAAGAAGTTTGGAAAATTAAAAAACTAAATAAAAAGAGGATTAGATATTTACTAATCGATAGATGATTGTTTTGATTTGACATAATATAGAGAATTGATTTTTTGAAAAATATGTTTTATTGTTTGTGAGCTTTGTGTTTTCTAGTTTCTGCAAGTTACGATTTTATTGTATATTTTAAAAACGAATTCTAAAATATGTAGCTAGTTTTAGATTAAGTGTTTAGTATTTTTAATTATTTGAAAATAGGAAAAAATATTATCAATAAAACAAGCGGTAAGAAGACAATTATAGTGTAAAAGAAATATATCTTTTAAACATTGTATTTTGTATAGAAATGTGATGTAGATATTAAATAAAAAACATACTTTTTAAGTCACTACATTTTAGTCTAAGTATTTGATTATTATTTAATTATTAAGATTTATTATATTAATAAATGTCACATTATTTGTCTAAGGGTATTTGAAATGCTTGTAGTTTGACTTATATTTGTATCGTCAAGATTGTTTAAAAGTAGTTTTTGTGTTTATTTGTTTGGGTTAGAGACCCTTGTCAGCAATGATGAGGGTTTTTTTTATATCCAAATATATTGAAAAAGGATTAAACTTACTAGAGTTTAATCCTTTTTTAGTATAATAAATTTTAATTCTTAAACCACGAAGTATTCCCTTTTAAAGTTTCTTCAACGATAAAGTCTTTGTAGATATCGGCTATGATATTTGAAATGTCAGGGTTTGCTGTTTCTTTTGTCTCTATCATTCTTTTTCTATTGAATGCAATGTTATCATCAATTTTTAATATTAGGCCTAATTCTTCAGTCCAATATTCATTACTTCTCATAATTAAGGTGTCTTGATTTTTGTCTTTATAAATACTGATTAATAATTGATGCAAATGATATTCATTATCTCCCATTTGTAATACTTTGGCATTAACAACCGAATCTTTTCTAAAAGAAGATTGTTGAGGGAATACGTCTTTATTCACAATCATTTTATGATTGATGAATATTTCTTTTCTATTATAACAAACAGAGTCAGTATTGACCATCCATTTTTGAGTAGGAATATGGAAGGTCTTAATGCTGTCTTTACAGTATTCAGCGATTACGGTATCTCCTAAATTCTGGATGTGTACTTTTCCAAACTCGTACATGAATGGTTCGTCACTATTTGGTTTATTATAAGTTCTTTCTACTGTCAATGAATTATCTGTTTCTACTTTTATGATTTTATTTTCATCAGCAATCATACCTGCTATAGTAGCGGTAAGGAAACAAGCAATGGTTCCACCTATAAGGGATTTGATGCCGAGTTTTGCTAATGTTGTCTGTTGCTTGGGAGCGATAGAACCAATACCACCAATTTGAATACCTATTGAAGCAAAATTAGCGAAACCACACAATGCATAAGTCGCTATAATAATAGATTTGTTGTCATGAAATAAATCTGCTGATTTGAGCTCTCCCAAACTAGCATAAGCAACAAACTCATTTAAAATAGTTTTTTCTCCTAGTAATTGTCCAACTAAAAGTACATCAGCCCATTCTACGCCTAGTAACCAAGCAACAGGTGCGAATAACATTCCAAGTAAATATTGGAAAGTCAAGCCATCAAATCTACCATTTGTGGATGCACTAATACTATCATTAATACCTAATAAATCACCTACTTGGAAAGCAATGGCATTAAACATGGCCATAAAGGCGATGAAAACTAGAAGCATAACCCCTACATTTACGGCTAGTTTTAACCCATCTCTTGTTCCATTTGATACCGCATCTAAGATATTAGTACCAATAGTTTCTTTGCTAATGTTGAGTTGTCTATCAATATCTCCTTCTTTTTCTGGAACAAGCATTTTAGCTGCAACTATAGCAGCAGGGGCAGACATAATACTAGCCGCTAATAAATGTGATGCAAATAGTTCTTGTTGTTCCGTACTTTCTCCTCCTAAATATCCAACATAAGCCCCTAAGACTCCACCTGCTATAGTAGCCATTCCTCCTGTCATTAGACACATGATTTCAGAACGGGACATTTTATCTAAATAGGGTTTTACTAGAAGTGGAGATTCGGTTTGACCAAGGAATATATTACCAGCAGCGGCTAAACTTTCAGCACCACTTAATCTCATTGTTTTGCTCATGAGCCAAGCAAAAGCATATACAATTTTTTGAATCACTCCCATATAGTATAAAGCAGAAGATAATGCTGCAAAAAAGACAATAGTAGGTAAGATTTGAAAAGCAAAAATAAATCCGAAACTATCTACATCATTGACAATTCCAGCGAACAAAAACTCAGAACCCTCTTTAGTGAAGTCTAGAACCTTTACAAAACCTTTAGCAATATAGTCAAATATATTGCTTACATAAGGTGCTTTTAAAATTAATAAAGCGAGGGCAATTTGGATTCCAATACCAGATATTACGAGTTTCCAATTGATTCTTTTCTTGTTTTCACTAACAAAAAAGGCAATCGCTAACATTGCTGCGATTCCTATAAATCCTCTAAGTACATCTGTCAATATTTCCATGAGTTCGTTTAAATTGATGAATAATAAAGAATTTTCTTTATTATTTAATATTTGTATTAAAAATATTAATATTAAAACTAAACAATTTTTAAATATTGATTATCTTGTAATCTACTCAACTGTCAAGTTTTAAATTGCTAAATTATGAAAAATATTTACATCCTCTTTATAATTTTAGGCTTTCCTTTTCTTAATAATGAAATAGATGCTCAAAATAAACAAGAAAAGCAAGTTATGTTTATACTTTATAATCAAGCGAAAAGTTGGAATAATGGTAATATTGAAGCTTTTATGCAAGGATATTGGAAAAGTGATAAACTACAATTTATTGGTTCAAAAGGCGTAACATACGGTTGGGAAAATGTTTATAATAATTATAAAAAAGCCTATTCTACTCCAAGTCTGATGGGGCAATTAAAATTTGATGAACTTGATGTGGAACAACAAAGTAAAAAAATAGTAACTGTTACAGGTAAATATATTCTTACCAGATCAGAAGGAGAGGTATTAAGTGGTTATTTTCTTTTAGTTGTTAAGAAAATAGGTGGTAAATGGAAAATTATTAGAGATTATAGTACTTAAGTAAGTATGAAGATATTAGATTTTTATTAGCAATTTTTGTGTTGAATTTATTTACAAAAATTAAATCCATTTAACTTTTAAAAATAGATTTCCTTTTTTCCTTGATGAAAAAAGGTGCGGTGTTAAAAACCAAGCATTTTATCAAAAAATACTAGTTTATCTTTTATAAAAAACTTTTCGTAATAACGTCTATTATTTTATATCCTCTATTCTTCTTTTACCAGCTGATAAATATCAGGTAGTGTTCTACCATATCCATCATAATCTAATCCATAACCAATTACAAAATCATTCGGGATATGGTATCCTACATAATCACTAGGTAAATCAAAAAATTGGAGGGCATTAGGTTTCATTAGCATTGTTGTAATGCTTATAGATTCTGGTTCTAAAGTTTTTAGATAGTTTATAAAACCATTCATGGTTTTACCCGTGTCGATGATATCTTCTACAATTATTATATGCCTCCCTTTGATATCTGTGTCAATAGTTTCTATTTGTAAATCTTCAGATTGCATACCGCGATATGATTTGGCATTTACAAAAATCATATCACTATCGAATTTACAAGCACGAACTAAATCAGCAGCATACATGAAAGAACCATTCATTATAGGCAT
>JAHDBK010000108.1 GCA_020630455.1 Saprospiraceae bacterium | reverse complement strand
AATGGTGAAGAGGTGGAAGTATTGAAGTTTATAAAGATTTAAAAATATTAAAAATTTATATCTAATCCGCTAATAAGTGATGTCAACTATTAGCGGATTTTTTATTATGAAAATGCTAATTATTATAAAAAAATATTATTAATTAAATTATATTAATACATTTGCAGACTTTTATTGAGTAAAAATTATAACTCAATTTATAAACATGGAAATTTTAATACAAGTTCTTATATTTATAGTAGCCCTTGCCGTTTTATTAAAATCTTCTGATTGGTTTGTAGATTCAGCAGAAAAAATAGGACTTTCTTGGGGTGTTTCACCATTTGTAATTGGTGTAACAGTAGTTGCATTTGGTACTTCTCTTCCAGAATTAGCTTCTTCCATTGCTTCGATTTTAGCAGCAGAAAGCCAAGGAAGACCTGAGCTAACAACCATAGTTACAGGTAATGTAGTAGGTTCTAATATTACCAATATTGTCTTAGTTCTAGGTTTAGTAGCTGTTTTTGCTAAAAGGATTCCTGTTAATTTCAAAGAAATGGACTTGCCTATGTTAGTAGGTTCAGCCTTTATTTTTTGGTTCTTAGTATCAGACCAAAATTTTGAATTATGGGAAGCATTCATTCTCATTACTTGTCTTATTATATTTCTTTTAAATACATTTAAAGAAGACGGAGATAAAAAAGATAATAATAACCCTAAGGCAACACCAAAAGATTATGGTCTATTAGTTTTAGCTGGTTTATTGGTATGGCTAGGTGCAAAATTTACTATAGATGCTATACAAGTAATAAGTGATATAATGAATATCAGTTCAGGCTTTATTGCTCAAACTGTTATAGCATTAGGGACTTCACTGCCTGAAATTGCAGTTAGTATTAGTGCCGCTCGTAAAGGACAATCAAGTATAGCTGTGGGCAATGTAATTGGTTCAAATATATTCAACACTTATGGCGTAATGGGTATTTCTAGGTTATTTGGTGTATTAATAATAGAACCAAGCATATTGACCTTTGCTCTACCTTTAATGATAGGATTAACCATACTTTTAGCATTTATGACCTTAACGCAAAAGATTTCGAGAATGGAAGGAACTTTACTATTAGTATTTTATGTTTTCTTCCTAATTCAATCAATATTATCTCAAATGTAAAAAATTCAAATCAGCTTGTCGCTTAAATTTTTTTTAAGAGGAAAGTCCGGACAACGTAGAACATCGTGCCATCTAACAGATGGGGATTTACAAAAGAGTAAATTACGGAAAGTGTAACAGAAAATAACTACCTCAAAAGAGGAAAAGGTGAAAACGTAAGGTAAGAGCTTACGCTAGTTAATAGTAATATTAATTAGGTATAAACCCCACGAGTTGAAATGCCATGTACACCGATGTATTCCTTAGGAATTAAAGGTTGTTCGCCTGATATCGGGGGGTAGGCAGCGTAGATAAATGACAAGCACTCTTTTAAGAGTACAGAATCCGGCTTATCGATTTGTTTCAAAAGATAAAGAATATTCTTTATCTTTTGTTTTTTTTAAACCCTTTCTATAATAGTAGCATATCCTTGACCTACACCTATACACATACTAACTAAGGCATATCTTTTATTTTGTTCTTGTAGTTCTAAAGCTGCTGAATGTAATATTCTAGTACCAGACATGCCCAATGGATGTCCAATAGCTATTGCTCCCCCATTTGGATTGATCCTAGGGTCATCATCTTTTAGACCTAATTCTCTAGTACAAGCTAAAACTTGAACAGCAAAGGCCTCATTTAATTCAATGATATCCATATCATCTAAAGTCAATCCCGCTTTTGACAAAGCTTTTTGAGAAGCATAAACAGGACCTATTCCCATAATTCTGGGTTCTACTCCTGCAACTGCAGAACTAACAATTTTCGCTAATGGTTTCAATCCAAATTGTTGAACTGCTACATCTGAAGCTATAATAGTAGCTGCTGCTCCATCATTCAATCCAGAAGCATTGCCTGCTGTTACAGACCCGCCATCCTCTTTCTTTTTAAATGCAGGTCTTAATTTTCCCAAAACTTCCAAAGATGTATTAGGTTTTATAAATTCATCTTGATTAAATATAATAGAATCTTTTTTCCTTTGAGGAATTTCAACTGCAACAATCTCTTTTGCCAATCTTCCACTTGCTTTTGCCTTCGCCGCTTTCATTTGAGAATTATAAGCAAATAAGTCTTGATCTTCTCTTGAAATTGAAAATTTTTCAGCTAGATTTTCAGCAGTTCTTCCCATGCCATCTGTACCATACATTTTTTCCATCTTTGGATTAACAAATCTCCAACCAAAACTACTATCATGCATCTGGGCATCTCTTCCAAAAGCCCTTGAAACTTTTGAAATTACCCAAGGTCCTCTAGTCATGTGTTCAACTCCTCCTGCAATAAATACATCACCATCTCCAGCTTTTATAGCCCTATTAGCATGTATAATCGAAGACATACCAGAGGCACATAATCTATTAATCGTCTCTCCGGGAACGGTATAAGGTAAACCCGCTAACAGTAATGCCATTCTTGAAACGTTTCTATTGTCTTCTCCTGCCTGATTAGCACAACCCATAATCACATCATCATAGGCTTCTTTTGGAATGTTAGAATTTCTACTAACAATCTCTTCTATTACTTTTGCTGCCAAATCATCAGTTCTAATTGTAGATAGAGTTCCAGTAAAATTACCTATTGCGGTTCTAATACCATCTATAATATATGCTTCTTTCATTTTTTAATTTCTATATTTAAATAAGTAAATAATCAATACAATTATTGCTATAATAAAAGAGTATTTTAGTAATTCATGAAGAATTTTAAAAAATACTAATAAAAATTTCAGAACCAATAATTCCAAAATAGTCAACCTAAACCATTCTGTTTTGCCACTTCCCTTTCTTTCTCTCCTACTCTCTTTAAAAAATATATGTAAAAATGATTCAACTCTATCTGCAATATTATAGTGAAACGAATATTGTGCTACGATCTTTGGTTTGTGAGCCACTTCTTTCACCCTTCTTGCTGGGTCATTGCTGATACCAATTTTAAACATCCATTGGGTTCCTCTCATTACATATACATACTTTTTAGGTATACTAAAATCCATTTTATAAAGAAATTTTGTTATAAAATTAAAAATTATTTTGAAAGGAAATTACTGCTAAATCAATTCTTTATTCAATATACAAAAGTATAATATTATTATTAAAAAAATAAAAATAATTAAACCTAAATATGAAAAGTTATCCGTAATAGTTTTTTATAAAAGACAATTCATAATAAGAGCATGTTTAAAAATTTATCACAATGAAAATCAATAGATTGAGGTTTTGGCGAAATAAATATTTTTGAGTTTATCGGGATAAACGATAACATATTTATAAAGACAAGTTCTTAATTACACTGTAACATAAATTTATTGAGTTTTTGAAATAAGAATTTTGTTTTGAATCAATGAACGCCCGCAGCCTAATAGCCTTAGCTATTAAGGCGAGGACGTGAAGCAGATTCAGAACAAAAGGCTCTTTCAAAATACAATTCTATTTATGTTACAGTGTATTAATATATTGGTTTTCATAAAGATTAAAATTTAAACATGCTCTAAAGTCTAATTATTTTATATATTTGCATAAAGCATAATATTATGAATAAAGTATATTATTTACCACACTGTAAAACCTGCCAAAAAACTTTAAAAGAATTGGAAATTGATGGAGATAATTTTGAACTCCAAAACATCAAGGAAAAACACATCTCTCCTTCTGAATTAGATATGTTAAAAGACCAAGCTGGTTCTTATGAAAACCTATTCAATAGAAGGTCTATGAAATATAGAAGTATGAATTTAAAAGAAAAAAATATTTCTGAAGAAGAGTATAGAGAATTAATACTAGGTGAATACACTTTTCTAAAAAGACCAACTATTGTAATTAATAACAAACTTTTCATAGCCACTACAAAAAAACAAATTGAATCTGCTAAACAAGAATTAAATCTAGCATAAATGGAAAGGAGCCCTGTACATTCTCATGTTATCCCAGATATGCAAGATTGGCCTGTAAATAAACTTTACAGCAATAGAAAAGCATTTGTAAAAGAACTCGCTGAATTCACTATAAAAAGGTTGATGAAACAACCTAGTGAAGAAATTAGAAATAAAATAGCAAGAGCTGCATATCTTGAAACCATTAGAATAAAAAATGAACCTTGGAAAGCAGATTTACCCGATGAAATGTCTTTTTGGAAAAAAATAAAAAAAGAACTTTCTGACCATGAATTAGATATTTCTAAAGATAGAGTGAATGAGGTAAATGAAGATTTACTCAAAAAAATAGTATATCGTTATTCAGAAGAAATCGTTGGTGGTTTCAAACCCTCAACTTTTAAATTTGCAAGGAGATTTTTAACTCAATTTTTCAAAGTAATTTTCAATACTGCTTGGAGTATAGGCAAAGGAACTATGTTTGGCAATAGAAAAGAACTACAAGATAGAATTAAAGTTTATGGATATGTAGATGAGCTAAGAAGTTTAATGAATAAAGGTTCTGTAATCTTAGTGCCTACTCATTTTAGCAACTTAGACTCTATAATGGTTGGTTATGCACTTGACCAAGTCGTTGGCGTACCTCCTTTTACTTATGGTGCAGGCCTAAATTTATATAATAACAAAATTGTTGGAAGATATATGAATAGACTTGGTGCTTATAGAGTAGATAGACGTAAAAAGAATAAAATATATCTTGAAACCCTTAAAGCAATGTCTAATTTAGCTATTCAAAAAGGAACAAATTGCTTATTCTTTCCTGGAGGCACTCGTTCTAGGTCTGGACAATTAGAAACTAAACTTAAATTGGGTTTATTGGGTTCTGCAGTTGAAGCACAAAGGGTTTTATTACAAGAAAAAAGCAATAAAAAAGTTTTTATAGTTCCTTTAATAATTGGATATCACTTTGTACTAGAAGCCAATAGTTTAATTCATCAATATTTAAAAAGTACAGGTGAAGAACTATTCATCCCTCCTAAATCTGATGAATCAAGAAGATGGACTAAAATTATAAAATTCGCTTGGAGATATTTTTCAAAAAGTTCTGAAATTACGCTTTCAATTGCTCCTCCTCTCGACGTCTTAGGAAATAGAGTGAATAAAAACGGTGATAGTATAGACAACAAAGGAAACACTTTAGATATAAGTGGCTATTTTATGAAAGATGGTCAAATTAATGGTGATTTCCAAAGAGAAAGTGAATACACTAGAAGAATTGCCAAAAGAATCACAGAAGATTATCATGAATTTAATATTGTTATGAGTAGTCATATTGTTGCTTATACTGCCTTTTTAATTCATCATAAAAATTATCCACATTTAGATATTTATGCATTATTGAGGCTTCCTGAAACTGAATTTGGTATATCTTTTAATGATTTTTGTGAAAAAGTAGATTTAATAAAACATGACTTAATTGAAAAAGAAAAAGAAGGTAAAGTAAATTTATCCGAAGAAATTCATTGGGATACCGAAAAATTGGTAAAAGATGGAATTGGTAACATTGGTTTATATCACGATAAAAATCCTTTAGGAATCAATAAAGATGGCAATATTTATACACAAGATTTTCATCTTTTATATTATTATTATAATAGATTAAATAATTTTGATTTAAGTTTATAAAATTAAAATAATAAAGAATATTCTTTATTATTTTAATTTACTTAATGAATAATAATAATTTCTTACTAATTTAATTTATTGATTGAATACAATTAAAATAATAATTAATGGTTCAATTATTGTGAATATAAAACAATAAAATTATTTTCAAATCATATAATAATTTAAACCTAGAATTGAAACATTTCTAAAAATTTACGTTCAAAGGTTAAAGATGTCTTAAATAAAACGTCTTTTTATAAGCTAATTTGTCTTTTTTACAAACTGTTTATAAATTGCTTTAGTAATAAAAAATAAATTTACTCGAATATGAAAAAAGTTTGGTATTTATCCGTCCCTTTTATTGTCTTATTTATAGGACTTAGTTTTACATTTCAAAATAATGACAATGAAATATTTGACGGTAAAGATGAATTACTAGTGAGTACAATGATGGAAGGATTTCAACAATTACACTTTCATCCATTAGAAATAGATGATAATTTTTCTAAAAAATTATTCAATCAATACCTTGAAAGATTGGATGGTGGAAAAAGATTTCTTACCCAAGAAGATTATGACCAATTATCTGCCTTTGAAAATCAACTAGATGAAGCAGTCAATGAAATGAACTTTGAGTTTTTTGAATTGTCTGTGCAATTAATTGATAATGCACTTAAACTATCTCAACAACATTACGAAGAAGCTATTCAACAAAAATTCAACTTTAAAGAAGGTGGAAATATTGAATTAGATGGCGATAAGAGAACTTTCGCTAAAGACGAAGCTGCTTTAAAACAAAGATGGTTTGACCTCATGAAGTACGAAACTATGTTGAGGCTTCACCGTGCTGAAAAAGCCCAAAAAGATGAGCTAGAAAAACCTCTTGATGAAAGAAAAAAAGACTTTAAAGAAAAATCTTTTGATGAATTAGTCGAAGAAGCTAGAACGGAAACAAAAGATGTTTTCGACAAGTGGTTCAAAAGATTAAATGCCCTTAAACGTTCTGATAGAATGGATACTTATTTGAATTCTATCGCTAACTTATATGACCCACATACAGGATATTTTGCACCTGTTGAAAAACAAAATTTCGACATCAGAATGGCTGGTAAATTAGAGGGTATTGGTGCTCGCCTTCAATCAGATGGTGAAACAACGAAAGTTACAGAAATCATTACAGGCGGCCCTGCTTGGAAACAAGGAGAACTAGAAGCTAATGATTTAATTACTAAAGTAGCTCAAGGAGATGAAGAACCCGTTGATGTAACCAATATGTTGATTAATGAAGTCATTTCTTATATAAGAGGTAAAAAAGGAACAGAAGTAAAACTTTATGTAACCAAAGTTGATGGAAGTGAAAAAGTAATTTCTATTATCCGTGATGTGGTAATCATAGATGAAGGGTATGCAAAATCTCTTATTCTTAATTATAAAAATGAAAAAATTGAGAATGTAGGCTATATCTATTTACCTAGTTTTTATGCTGACTTTAGAGACCCTTCAGGAAGACAGTGTGCCGAAGATGTTGCACAAGAAGTTAAAAAATTAAAAGAACAAAAAGTCAATTCAATTATATTAGATTTAAGAGGAAATGGTGGTGGTTCTTTAAGAGATGTAGTCGATATGTCTGGTTTATTCATCGAAGAAGGTCCTATAGTACAAGTAAAAGATAGGATTTACAAAACTCGTGTCCTTGAAGATGAAGATAAACGCGTTTTATTTGATGGACATTTAATAATAATGGTAGACCAATTCAGTGCTTCTGCTTCTGAAATATTGGCAGCAGCTATGCAAGATTATAACCGTGCTGTAATTATTGGCAGCGAATCTACATTCGGAAAAGGTACAGTACAAAGATTTGTGAATTTAGATAAATTTGTGAATGGAAATCAAGATAAAAAACCTTTAGGAGAGGTGAAGATGACAATTCAAAAATTCTATAGAATTAATGGCGGCTCTACTCAATTAAAAGGCGTTGAGTCTGATATTGTTTTACCTAATAATTATCAAAATATTGATATAGGAGAAAAAGAATATGAATATGCTATGGAATGGTCTCAAATTGAAGCATTAGAATACAAACAGAATGTTCGTCAAGTTAAGAACTTAGATAAATTAATTGCTAATTCTAAAAAAAGAATAGCCTTTAACGACCAATTCAAATTAATCAATGAAAATGCAGATAGATTAAAAACTGAAAGAGAAGATACAGATTATTCTTTAGCTTATGATGAATATGTTGCTGAAAGAAAACAAGAAAGCGAAGCAGCTAAAAAATACGAAGATATTATGAAAGAAAATATTGTAGGTTTAGAAGCTCTTAACTTAAAAGCAGATATCGAAGTCATTGAAAATGATGAAGCTAAAAAAGAACGCAACGATAAGTGGTTAAAAGAAATTAAAAAAGATATTTATCTTTTAGAAGCCTTAATGGTTATGAAAGATATGCAGAAGTAGTTAATTAGTATTCATAGTTGAAGACCTTTCGATATTATTTATAATTTTGAAAGGTCTTTTTATGTTTATTTTAATTATTTATTAATATCTTAATTAATAAAATATTTTTACATTTGTTACTTATAAATTTAAATTATTAAGATTTTATGAATTATTTGACCTTAGAGCATATCACTAAAAATTATGGCGATAAATTGCTCTTTGATGATATTAGCCTCCATATCGACAAAGGTCAAAAAATCGCTCTTGTTGCTCAAAATGGAAGTGGAAAATCTAGCCTTCTTAGGGTTTTACTAGGTGAAGAAAGCTCTGAAAGAGAAGATGCTTATATTTATATTAATAAAAATATAACCACTGGTCTCTTACCTCAAGAACCCTTTTTTGAAAAAGATAGTACCGTCATCGATGCCATTTTCAATAGCAACAATCCCATTTTAAATGCCATTAAAATATACGAAGAAGCCATAATTCTTCAAAAAGAAGGTAATGACTTACAACATGCACTTCAAAAAATGGATGATTTAAAGGCATGGGATTTTGAAGTAAAAATAAAGGAAATTCTTTATAAATTAAATATTAATGATTTATATCAAAAAGTAGAATCCCTTTCTGGTGGTCAACAAAAAAGAGTAGCTCTTGCTAAAGTTTTAATTGAAGAACCAGATTTCATTATTTTAGATGAACCAACCAACCACCTCGATGTTGACATGATTGAATGGCTAGAACAATACCTTTCACAAGCTAACAAAACAGTATTTATGATTACCCATGATAGGTATTTCCTAGATAGAGTTTGTAATGTAATTTATGAATTAGAAAATGGAAAAATTCACAAATACAAAGGTAATTATTCTTACTATTTAGAAAAAAAAGCACATAGACAAGAAGTTGAATCCGCTACTATGGATAAGGACAAAAAACTTCTTAAAAGAGAACTTCAATGGATTAGAAGGCAACCCCAAGCAAGAGGAACTAAAGCAAAGTCTAGAGTAGATGCTTTTTATGATTTAAAAGATAAAACTTCTGGACAACAAAAACAATCAGAGTTCAAATTAGAATTTAAAAGTGAAAGACTAGGCAAAAAAATATTAGAATGTCATAATGTATCTAAATATTATGATGATTTCGTAGCAGTCGAAGGATTTAGTTATAAATTCAAAAAAAGAGAAAAGGTAGGAATTATTGGTCCTAATGGAGTTGGTAAATCAACCTTTATTAAACTTCTCACCCAAGAAATAAAACCTGATACTGGAAAAATTGTCGTTGGAGATACCATCGTTTTTGGACATTATCATCAAGAAGGGATTAATTTGGCTTCTGATAAAAGAGTAATTGATGTTATTAGAGATATCGCCGAGGAAATCAAATTGAGCAATGGTCAAAAACTAAACCCCGCTTCTTTTCTAGAAAAGTTTTTATTCAATAGAAAACAACAACAAGTTTATGTCTCTAAATTAAGTGGTGGAGAAAGACGACGTTTGTATCTTTTAACCGTTTTAGTAA
>JAHDBK010000107.1 GCA_020630455.1 Saprospiraceae bacterium | reverse complement strand
ACTTCTTCGATTGCTGCTTCTTTTTCTTTTAATTCTTCTTCTAATTGGGCTAAGCGATTTTTTAAGTCTTCATTTTCAGAAGATAATCCTTGTAATTTAGCATTCAAATCATCAAGTTCTGTCGTGTCGTTTGCTTTTTCCAATTCTACACTCAAGGCTGTATTGGCTTCTTCTAAGTCAATATAACGAGTCTTTAAAGAATCGTACTCTTCTTTGGATATAGAACCTTCAGATTGAGCTTGTAATTGTAATTTTAATTCTGCTAATTCTTTTTCTAATGCATCATTTTGAGAAGTAGCATCATTGAATTTGCTTTGCAATTGAGCCAATTCATTTAAAGCATTGGTATCTTGATCTACTTTAGCTGCTAATGATTGGTTTTTCGTTTTTAATCCTAATATTTGATTATCAAAATCATCTAAGCGACTCAAATATATTTTTTCTTTTTCTAAGAATTCTGATTTTTCAGTATTCAAGCCATCCAAATCTTGTCTGAAAGTGATGATTTCACTATGTAATCTCCCTTTTTCTTCTTCTAATTGACGAATTCTAGCTCTTAATTCTTGGATTTCTAATTCTGCTTTCTTCAAATCTGCTTCTTTTAGTTCTAATGCACTTGTTTGAGCATCATATTGAGATTGAAGATTGATTAACTCTCCAGATTTTAGGTCTAATTCTCCTTTTAGACGTTTCCATCTTCTTCTCCAAAACAACCACGCTGTTATCAAACCAATTAAAAATGCCACTGTTAAAAATAACATCAGAGCTAAGCTCGGATAAGAGCCAAACTCCATAAAAAACTCCCAAAATTTACTTATAGCTTCTTGCATGATATTATGATTTTTTTATTTTTATATTATAAATAATAAAGAATATTCTTTATATTTTATTGTTTAATTTGAATGACAACCCTTCTGTTTTTAGAACGATTAGCTTCATCTGAATTAGGATAAGCAGGACTATTTTCTCCCTCTGAATTGGTATCAATTCTTGTTTTAACTTCTAAACTTGTAAAATAATTAGAAACACTATTTGCCCTTGCTTTTCCAAGTTTCATATTAAATACATCAGTACCTAAATCACAAGTATGACCTACAAGGTTAAGATACATGTCTTCGTTTTGTTCTAAATATACTTTGACAGAATCTGCATAAGCAATGAATGCTGGCCCTGGTTTAAATACTGCTGAACCCAATTCAAAATTGGCATCGGAAAAGGACATATTTGTAAAAGTGAATTTTTGCCCTTCATTACTGAATTCATCTGGTGTAGCACTTGTGGCACTAAAGGATATAGGTTTGTTCAATGAACTGCCTTCTGGTAGTTTGACATAATCAATTGAAATATCGTTTTCGTCAAGTCCTTGTTCGACTAATAATTTTCTGATAGCATCTGCTCTTGCTGCGCCAATATTTTCAAAAAATCCGTATTTGGTGTTATTAGTTGTATCTACCTCGGAAGGGAGATAATAGCCAGTAACAGTCAGTTTTGCATCTGGATTATCCTTTAAGTATTGAGCTACTTTAGAAATGTATTCCTTATTATTGTCATTAAGATTAGGAACAAATTGATTATTCTCAAATTTGAATTGATCATATCCATCAAGAATTACTTCACCGTCATGTACAAACTGAAGCGTTTTATCTCGTTCGTCTTGAACGACAATTTCTTGATCACACTGATTTAAAAGTTTACACACATACCAATAACGGCAGCCTAGTAGCCACACTATAAATATGAATGTACCTAAGAAAATGGTTCTCATCTTATAAATTATTTAGAGTATGTTTAAAAATTTATCACAATGAAAATCAATAGATTAAGGTTTTGGCGAAATAAATATTTTTGAGTTTATCGGGATAAACAATAAAATATTTATAAAGACAAGTTCTTAATATGTTGGTTTTCATAAAGATTAAAATTTAAACATGCTCTTATTATTAAAAATAATATTAAAAACGTTTTATGTATTTATCTGATAGTATGAAGAAAACGTGTTTTTTATATAATAAATTATTTACTAAAAATTTAAACATGCTCTAAAAAACACCCTTATGACGCAAATATATATATTAGTTACTTAAAACACGATAAAAATAACAAAAATTCGTAATAATTACCATAAAAATAAAAATAAATTGTAATAAAAAAATAAAAAAATCTCTTTATCAAAATTTTGATAAAGAGATTTTTAGTCATTGATAAAATAAAACCTAATAGGCTTTAGCAAACAAAACTCTTCTTTTAGAAGGCTTTCCTGTAAGGATACAAAGACCATCTTCATCTTGAGTATCATTTGGAATACAACGAATGGTAGCTTTTGTTAATTCTTTAATTTTAAGCTCGGTTTCTGTTGTTCCATCCCAATGAGCTAGAATAAATCCACCTTTATTTTCTAAAATATCTTTAAACTCATCAAGCGTATCTGCTGAACTAGTCATTTGGCTTCTAAAATCCTTTGACCTTTGTAATAGATTATTTTGAATATCTTCTAATAATTTTTCAATAGCATCAGCTAAATTTTCTAAAGGTAAATTGAATACTTCTTTTGTATCTCTTCTAGCTACTTCTACTTGATTATTTTCCAAGTCTCTTTTTCCAATACCTATTCTGACAGGTACTCCCTTCATTTCGTATTCATTAAATTTAAAACCAGGACGTTTTTTCTTATCTGTATCATATTTTACAGAAATTCCCTTAGCTTTTAAAGAGTCCATTATTTTTTCAACCGCTTCAGTAATGACTTGATTCGCTTTAGGAATTGGAATAATTACTACTTGTAAAGGAGCTAATTTAGGAGGCAATACTAATCCATCATCATCGGAATGAGTCATAATCAAACCACCAATTAAGCGAGTAGATACTCCCCAAGAAGTTGCCCAAACATATTCTTCCTTATTCCCTTCATTTAAAAACTTAACATCAAAGGCTTTTGCAAAATTTTGCCCTAAGAAATGGGATGTACCTGATTGCAATGCTTTACCATCTTGCATTAATGCTTCGATTGTATAGGTATCATCTGCACCTGCAAAACGTTCATTCGCTGTTTTAACTCCTTTAATCACTGGCATTGCCATATAGCTTTCAGCAAATTCAGCATAAACATCAAGCATTGTTTTGGTTTCTTCAATCGCTTCTTTTTTAGAAGAATGAGCAGTATGACCTTCTTGCCATAAAAATTCTGCTGTTCTTAAAAAAGCTCTAGTTCTTAATTCCCAACGCACTACATTTGCCCATTGATTTATCAATAATGGTAAATCTCTATAAGAATGAATCCAATCTTTATATGTGTTCCAAATAATAGTTTCAGAAGTAGGGCGGACGATGAGTTCTTCTTCTAATCTTGCATCAGGGTCAACTACTACTCCAGAACCATCCTCTGCATTCTTTAGTCTATAATGTGTTACTACGGCACATTCTTTGGCAAATCCTTCGACGTGATTAGCTTCTTTACTCAAAAAACTCTTGGGTATGAAAATCGGAAAATAAGCATTAACATGACCAGTTTCTTTAAACATTTTATCTAGCTGATCTTTCATTTTTTCCCATATAGCGAAGCCATAGGGTTTAATCACCATACAACCTCTAACAGGAGAATTTTCAGCTAAACCTGCATTTTTAACAATGTCGTTGTACCAAGCGGAATAATCAACGCCTCTTTCGGTAATCATTTCCTTTGCCATTTTCTTTTAATTTCTTTTATTTTTATGAAAATTACTAAAAAACAGTGTTAATATTTTAAATATTTTACAAAACACTTATTAATAGTAAGTTATAAATAGTAAACTAAGTTCCTTTAACAAGTGTTAAAATTTAAAGGCATTTATTTTTAACAATTTTAATAGTTAAATTTGCTACTTTAAATAGTTTTTAACACAAATTTACCCGCAAAAGTAATAATTTGTGCTTGACTTTATTAAATGACTTTCGTCTAATTATTAGATTTAAGTAAAAAATTAGAAAATAATAAAATATTATATCATGAAAAAGAATGTATTAATAATGCTTACAATCGGATTATTTACGAGCCATTTTGCTATTGCACAAGATGATTTATATTTTAATCCCGCTACAGATGAATATTTTTCTGATGTTGAAGAAGATAATTATAGTGATGAAGATTTAGCTTTAAACGATAATTATGTTGATGAATCTTTTGATGATGGAGATTATTACTATGATGATGATTTTTATTATACTCGTAGAATCAACAGATTTAATAGACCTTATGGAAATTCATTTGGATATTTTGATCCTTGTTATGTGAATAATTTTTATTACGATCCATTTTATGCACCTGCAGCCTATGTAAATATTGGAAGTCCTTTCAATCCTTACTTTGTTCCTGCATATAGTGCATATCCATATTTTAATCCTTATATTAATAATCCTTACTTCAATCCTTATAATCCGTACTTCAATAATCCATTTACATACGGAAATCCATATTATAATCCATATTACGCTTATGGTAATAATAATTTTTATTATAATGATTATTACAATAATAATATTCCTAGCGGAAGCTATGGACCAAGAGGCTCTATAGGTGGTGGAACAGTAGATGACATGGGCAATGGAAGAGTAAGAGAAGTAAAACAAGGTAGAAACAATGGAATTGAAACAGAAGGAGGTGGACGTACTTATGATGGTTCGTCAAATGGAAATACAGATACAGATATAAGTGTAAAACCAGGTAGAGGAAGTGATGATAGTGGTAATTCAACGGTTAGACCTTCAAGAGGAAATGATAGTGGAAGTTCTACCGTTAGACCTTCAAAACCAAGTAGAGGAAACAAACCAAGAAATGAAACATACAGCCCACCACCAAGAGTAGATAATAATGATAGAGGTAGTTATAACCCTTCTCCTCGTTCAAATAATAGCGGCAGTAGTTCTACAAGAGGAAGTTCTAATAGTAATAGATCTTCTCGTTCTACTAGAAGTCCTAGATAATCGCTCTTTTACATAAAGAATTATTTATAAACATATATTAAAGGCGGATTTTAAATGTAGTCCGCCTTTGTTATACGCATCCGTATCGGATAATTTATTACAACTTTACCACAACTGACTATACTTCAAGTTTTTACAGAAGAACTAAAGCGTATTTTTCAATGTGGAATGGTATTATACATAATTTTAAATAAATTTAAAATCACTTAAATCAATGAAAAGGTTTATCATTTTTATTGGCATGGTATTGTTTTGCACTACGATTAATGCTCAAACAGCAGGAGACGCTTTAAGATACTCTTACTGGGAATATAATGGCTCTGCAAGATATATGGCAACAGGAGGTGCTTTGGGGGCATTAGGGGGCGATTTTACCTCTATGCTCAACAATCCAGCTGGATTAGCTACATATCGCAAATCTGAAATAACTATAACTCCAAGTATTACTAGTAATAATATAGAATCTAATTTTGGAAGCCTTACTAACGGCAGTATATCAACAAAAAATAAATTCGCTATCAATCAAGTAGGTTTGGTTTTTTCTTCTACTAACCAAGAAAAAGATTGGAAAAGTATCAACTTTGGTCTTGGTTACAATAAATTAGTCGATTTTAATCAACGTTTCAATTATTCAGGAAACTCGCAAGGTTCTATCGCTAATTATTTTTTAGATACAGCACAAGGACTTGAACCGAGTCAATTGAGTGATTTTTCTGATGGTTTGGCTTATGATGTTGATTTGATTTATCTTCCTGACCCTAATAATCCTATTTTTTATGAAAATGATTTATTCGAAGAAGATGCAACTCAAAAATTTCAAAATGTAATTACAGAAGGGTCTCTTAATCAAATGAATATTAATTTAGCAGCCAATTATAAACATCGATTATATATTGGTGGTGGCATTGGAATTGCTATTGCAAGATATAATTATAGTAAAACCTATGAGGAGCAAGACCCTAATAATGATATTCTGTATTTTAATAATTTAGAATTTAGAGAATCTCTTATTACAGAAGGAGGCGGTTTTAACTTCAATATTGGAGCCATTTATAGAGTAGATCAATCTTTTAGAATTGGATTGGCTATTCATTCTCCGACTTATTTATACTTATCGGATACTTTTGGTAATGAATTATCTTTTAATATTACATATAATGAAGGGACAGCTCAAGAAAATACGGTAACTAATTCTTCACAATCAGCTGAAAATGGTATTTTTGATTATAGACAAAGAACACCAGCACGTTTTATTGTAAACCTAGGTTCTGTCATTAAAAAAACAGGATTTATCAGTGCTGAGTTGGAGTGGTTAGATTATAGTAATATGAAATATAATTTCAATAACGAATTTGCCAATTCTGCTACATTACAATATCAAGATGCGGTAAATGCTCAGATTGTAGATATTTTTCAGAGTGCTATCAATCTTAAAGTTGGCGGAGAAGTAGTCATTAAAAAAGTATTTAGATTAAGAGCGGGCTATGGTTTATTTGGTAATCCATATTATTATAATGAGAACTTTTTTGATGCTAGCCAAATCACAACAGGAATCGGGATTAGAAGGGATAAATTATTTTTAGATTTGGCTTATGCATATTTTGATAGAAGTGAAAATTATTCTCCATATTTCTCAAATGAAGCGCCTGTTATTAATAACATTACGAATAAGCATAAAATAGTATTTACACTAGGTTTTAAACTTGGGAATTAATAAAGAAATCAGCATGAAAAATTAAATAAAAAACACACTGTATTTAGCCAATAATTAAACATCGGTAATGATAACATTTTTTTGTTATTATTGCCGATGTTTAATTTTGTAGAAAACTCGTTAAAATTCCCTTGTTTTCACAATAAAATTATCCACATTTTGTTAATTTTAAAAGAAAATGTAACAAATACAATAAGACGGCATTATATTTTTATAAAAAATTGCTAAAAAACAAATTATTCTTATATATTTGGGCTGCAAAAATTTTTGGAGGGAATGAACCGAACACTTTTATTATCAATCTTTTTATGTTTATTTTTAGTAATAAACAATTTATTTCTAAATGCACAAACAAGTACCAATACTTCATCAAGTCTTGAACCACCCTATGCTCAACAAGTAGAAGTTTATCCTTCTTATACAGAGCAAGATTTGAGAAACCGTTTGACTCAAGTAAGCAATAATGCAGTCACTCCAAGATATACTTCAGCTATTAAAAGTTATGTCAATACCTATTCATATAAAAGGCATGAAAATACAGAAGAAATGCTTGGAAGAATATCTATGTATTTCCCAATATTTGAAGAATATCTAGCTAAATATAATCTTCCTTCAGATTTAAAATACCTCGCTATAACAGAATCGGGTTTAAATCCAACGGCTGTATCTAGAGCAGGGGCTGTTGGTCTTTGGCAATTTATGCCTTATACAGGTAAAGAATATGGATTAGTTATTAATGGTAATGTTGATGAAAGAAAAGACCCCCATAAAGCTACTGACGCAGCCTGCAGATTTTTAAAAGACTTACATAGAAGGTACAATGATTGGGCATTAGCACTAGCTGCGTACAATGCAGGACCAGGTAGAGTGAATAAAGCGATTAGAAGAGCAGGGGGAAGTAAAAACTTCTGGAGAATTCAAAAATATCTTCCAAAAGAAACTCGAAGTTATGTTCCTGGGTTTATTGCGGCTTCATATATTACACAATTCCACGAAGCACATGGTTTGACACCTAAATTACCAAGTTACGAATTACAGGTAACAGAATCAACTAAAGTGCATCACACTACAAGCTTTTATACTATTAGTGCTATTACAGGTACATCAATTGAAGTTATAAAGAAATTAAATCCTTCTTATTTGAATGAGATTATTCCAGCAAGTGTTGAAGGTAATTACCTTATCTTACCTTATCATAGAATAGGTTCTTACTTAAAAATGCATATGCCACATGATGAATTCTTATCTAAAAACTATCCAATTCTAAATGAAATTGGCGACCCTCGTTTTGAGTATAAAATGACTAAGACCCAATTTATTTATAGAGAAGGAGATAGCTTAGAAGAAATCGCTCGAATATTTAAGTGTAAACCAGAAAACATAATTGCTTGGAATAATTTAGCAGGAACGTATATGTATGATGGTCAAACACTAATAATTTATGAATATGTCAAACATCGAGTTCTTAGCCCTAATTTACAATTGAAATTATTGAAACCGATTCCTCGAATAAAGACATCTGAAGTTGAAATACGAACATCGAGTTCTATATATAATAGCCCAAGCCAGGATAAACGCTTAGGAAAACATCCTCCTTTAAAAAAGGATGAAGATGAGGATATTAATTATATTTATTATTCTGTAAGAAGAGGCGAGTCTGTGAAAGATATTGCTGAAAAATTCCATGGTGTTTCTATTGAAGATATTTTGGAAGATAATTCCATTACAGCAGCCAATCAAATCAAGTCTGGTAAGGTGTTAATGATACGGCAATTATAAATTGTACTTTTTTATATTACACAAAAACTAAACTAGAGAATAATAAAGATTTTTCTTTATTATTCTCTGTTTTTTCTGCCTTTACTATAAGCGATGTTTTTATCAATTTTATGTTGAGGTCTGCTCCATCTAATCTTTTCTTCACTAGCTTTATAACTATCTTCTTTAGTTTCTGGTTGTTCATGTTTGCTAAATGGGTCTGTAGGTTTTAAACCTAATAAATCAAACATTTCCAAATCTTCATAAATATCAGGATTTGGCGTAGTTAAAAGTTTATCTCCTGCAAAAATAGATGCTGCTCCCGCCATAAAACAGAACGCTTGACCTTCTCTACTCATTGTGGTACGACCTGCTGAAAGACGAATAGTAGTATTGGGCATTACTATACGCGTAGTCGCCACCATTCTAATCATATCCCATATTGGAATAGGCTCTAAATCTTCCATTGGAGTTCCTTCTACAGATACTAATGCATTGATTGGAACGGATTCGGGTTGAGGAGATAAATTAGCCAAAGTTAATAACATACCACAGCGGTCTTCTATACTTTCTCCCATGCCAATTATACCACCAGAACAAACAGTAACTCCTGTTTTTCTTACATTTTCGATAGTTTTTAATCTATCTTCATATCCTCTTGTAGAAATCACTTCTTTATAATACTCTTCTGATGTATCTACATTATGATTATAAGCATATAAGCCTGCATCTGCTAGACGTTGTGCTTGTGCTTCTGTCAACATACCTAAAGTACAGCATACCTCCATGTCTAATGCATTTACAGCTTTAACCATATCAACTACTTGGTCAAACTCTTTTCCGTCTTTTACATTTCTCCACGCAGCTCCCATACATAAACGAGAAGAACCTAAAAGTTTAGCTCGTTTGGCAGCTATTTCTACTTGTTTCACTGACATCATTGCCTCATTATCTACTCCAGTATGATATCTAGCAGCTTGAGGACAATAGCCACAATCTTCTGGACATCCTCCTGTTTTAATTGATAATAATGTACTGATTTGAACTTCGTTAGGATTGTGATGTTGGCGATGTACGGTGGCTGCTTTATATACTAAATCCAATAAGGGACTGTGATACAATTCTACAACTTCTTCTAATTTCCAAACTTTTTGCTCTGACATGGTCTCTTTTTTATTTATTTTTACAAAAATAAAAT
>JAHDBK010000106.1:2588-9649 GCA_020630455.1 Saprospiraceae bacterium | reverse complement strand
CTAATACTAATATTAATCCTAGTTTATCTAACGGTGAACCTAAAAAAGGTAGAGGAAATGAAGTGAATTCAATAGAAATAAATCCTTCAACTGCGACACATGAATCAGAAAATATATCATTGAATCCTCAAAACTCAAATGATGTTCCTGTTAATATTCAACCTAATTCTACTCCTAGGGATACGGCTAGTAAACCTAAAAAGAAAAAAAGGAGTACTATCACATCTTCGCCCAAACCCATTGGTCCAAACAAACCGAAGAATATGAATAGTGGTAATCAATCTAAACCTAGAAGTCAGCCCTCTTTTCAGTCTCCTCCAAGAAGTAATCCTTCTGTGAGACCACAAAGAAGTAGCCCTTCTGTACAAAGCCCCAAATCATCTCCTCAAAAACCGAGAAGCAATCCAAGAGGAAGAGGCTAGGATAAATGTACCCTAAAACTTGCCACCCAATTGTTTAAAGACTGCATTTCGAAAGTTTTGCAGTCTTTTTTCATTTCATTTTTTTGTCATTTTATGGATTAAATATTTACATTTCAAATATTAATCTTAAAAATTATATAATTTTGTATATAAATAATAAAATAAATTAAAAAATAAAGAATTTTCTTTATTTTTTAATTATTGATAAAAATATTTTTATTTATTAATAATATTGAAAGATGAAAAAAGGTCCAATCATAGCCATTATAGTAATTGTAGTGTGTATTATAGCTTTATTCAATGTAGTAGGAGATATGAGTCGTTATAGTACTTTTGAGGAAGCAGCCAAATCTCCAGAAACTTCATATAAGGTAGTTGGTGTTTTGTCTAAAGACAAACCTGTAGAATATAATCCAGAAAAAGATCCCAATTTATTTACATTCTATATGTTAGATCAGGAAGAAGTAGAGCGTAAAGTAGTAATGCATGCTGCTAAACCACAAGACTTTAATAAATCTGAAAAAATTGTTTTGACAGGCAAGATGTCGGGGGAAGATTTCATTGCTTCTGATATGCTTTTGAAATGTCCCTCTAAGTATAAGGACGAGGAAATATTTGTAAGAAGTGAAATGTAGCATAATAAATAAGTCAAAACAAGATTAAACATGTCAGAAATTAAATATATTGGTGAACAGCTTTGGGTAGGACAATTAGGTCATTTATTTATATCACTTAGTTTTGTAGCCTCTTTAGTGGCGGTAATTGCATATTATTTTGCTGAAAAAAAGAAGGACTTAGCAGAAGGATTGACTTGGAAAAAAATTGGTCGTTTTGCATTTTTAAGCCATGCTATTAGTGTTTTTTCTATCATAGGATTAATATTCTACATTATGGTCAATAAAATGTACGAATACGCCTATGCTTTTAATCATGTTTCTGATGAGTTAGCTTATCAATATATGTTGTCTGCCTTTTGGGAAGGTCAAGAGGGTAGCTTTTTACTTTGGATGTTTTGGCATGTTGTTTTAGGAATAGTTTTACTAGTGAAATCAAAAACTTGGGAAAATGGGGTAATGATGTTTCTCAATTTTATAGAAATGATATTGGCTTCATTATTACTAGGAATTTATATAGGAGATACTAAGATTGGAATTAATCCATTTGTTTTATTAAGGGATACCATGGATATTCCTTTATTTCAACAAGCTGATTACCTTTCTCAATTGAATGGTTCTGGATTAAACCCCTTATTACAAAATTATTGGATGACCATACATCCGCCAACTCTATTCTTAGGTTTTGCTTCAGTAGCTGTTCCGTTTTGTTTCGCAGCTGCCGCCTTGTGGACCAAACGCTATAAAGAATGGTTGAAGCCCGTTCTTCCTTGGTCTTTATTCTCGGCTACGCTTCTAGGTACAGGTATTTTAATGGGTGGTGCATGGGCTTACGAAGCCTTGAGTTTTGGTGGCTATTGGGCTTGGGACCCTGTAGAAAACATGTCTTTAGTTCCTTGGCTTATTTTATTAGCAGGAATACATACGAATCTAGTAGCTAAGGCGACTAATCATTCCCTTAAAGCTACTTTTGCCTTTTATTTATTGTCATTTGTCTTGATATTTTATTCTACATTCTTAACAAGGAGTGGTATTTTAGGAGACTCCTCTGTTCATGCTTTTACTGAGTTAGGATTAGAGTGGCATTTGGTTTTGGGGCTGTTTTCTTTTATAGGAATTGCATTATATTTATATTTTAAAAATAATAAAACCATCCCAACTCCTGAAAAAGAAGAAAATCTGAGCTCTAAGGAGTTTTGGATTTTTATCGGTTCATTAGTTTTTTTAATATCAACTATATTGATTTCATTTACTACCTCTATTCCTGTAGTGAATGCTATTTTGGACGGCGTGGGTTGGGTATTTGGAAAAGACATAGATGATTTTGCCATCCCCGCAGACCCCGTAGCTCACTATAATAGTTACCAATTATGGATTGCTGTTTTTATAGGTGTTTTGACAGGTGTAGCTCAATTTTTGAGGTATAGAGAAAAGAACTTTGCTGCTTGGTCTAAAAAGTTCAGTTTACATGT
This sequence comes from Saprospiraceae bacterium, assembly GCA_020630455.1. GTDB lineage: Bacteria > Bacteroidota > Bacteroidia > Chitinophagales > Saprospiraceae > JAHDCE01. The sequence continues at coordinate 7,141 of JAHDBK010000106.1, read as the reverse complement.
CGCTATTGCATTTGTATTATCATTAATAATGACTTATTTGTCTTCGACAATAATCAATATGAATGCTTGGCAATATTATATATTGACCTTTGCTTGTTGGTTTGGTGTGATTGCTAATTTAGATTATGTAATTACTCAATTAAGAGGGAATGTCAAAATGGTAGGTTCTGCTTTATCTCATATGGGTTTTGGTTTGATGATTTTGGGTTCAATTATTTCAGGTTTAAATAAGCAGTATATTTCTACTAATACTTTCATGCAGGAAGGAACTATTGAAGGTTTTACTCCTGATGATTACAAAAAGAATATTTTATTATTCAGGGATACACCTACATTCATGTCGGGTTACCAAGTAGAATATGAAAGTGATACAGCTCATATTTATAATCGATATTTTACCGTTAATTTTAAAAAATTAAATAAAGAAGGATTACCTAATGGAGAAGAATTTTCTTTAATGCCTAATATCATTTATGATAAATCATTTACTAAAGTAGCGGCATCTAATCCTTCTACCCAACATTATTGGAATAAAGATATTTTTACTCATGTTGTTTCTTTGCCTCGTGCAGAGACCGATGCCGAATACGCCCAATCAATAGAAGATAGTTTAGTCTATAATTCGCATCAAAAAATGCTAGGAGATACTATTTTTATGGATAGTATTGTAATAAAAGTCTTGGATATAGTAGAGAATCCAAAACATCCCGATTATGAAGCCATGCCAGGTGATTTTGCTGTAGGGGTAAGAATGGAAGTTAAAGACTTGGAGAAAGATAAGGTATATCAGATTATGCCAATGGCATTTTTGAGAGGTGCCAAATTGATTCGTATTCCACAAATGATAAATGACCGAAATATTAAAATCAAATTGACTACAGATATTTTTGATGAAGCATTTGTCAGAGAAGATGATTTAGAATATAAGCAATTTGTAATTAAACAAGGAGAATCATTTAAATTCAAAAATAAAGACTTTACATTTAATGGCTTTAATCCTCAACCTCAGTCTAATAATTATACGGCTGAGGAAGGAGATAAAGCAGCCGCAGCTATTATTAATTTTAAAGATTCAGGCCAAGAATATACTGCTCAACCCATTTTCTTCATTAGAGGAAATATGCCTTATATGGTAAAAGATGAAGTTCAAGAATTAGGACTGCATTTTAAAATTGGAAATATGGACCCTGTCGAGAAGAATATCGTTCTACTAGTGGCAGAAGCACCTGTTAAGGAAAAATTATTGACGGTTAAAGTAGCGAAAGATGTTCCTTCAGGAGAGTATATCGTTTTACAAGCAATCGTTTTTCCTGGTATTAATTTGTTTTGGCTGGGTTCTATAATGATGTTGTTAGGTGTTTTTGTAGCAATGTGGTATAGATTGTTTCAAAAATAAGTTTAGAGGGTGGGGAATGTCGAATAAAATTAATCGGCATTATTTTTAACAAGCAATAATAAAGAATTTTCTTTATTATTGCTTGTTTAAAAAATCTAATGTCTAAAATCTATTATCTGATAGTCTACATCTAATAGTTCTCATAAGTAAACTCAAATGATTTGGATTGATTTTCATCTTTACTCAATCTAAATTTTTCTTTGAGTACAGCTAGAAATCCATTATCATTATATACAAATTCTTGAAGATGCATGGTAGTGCCATTGTGTTGTATTTCCTTTTTATACAATCGATATTTGCTATCATAATACCATAATTCTTTCGACATAGGTACATTTTTTACAAGAACCCTAGATTGTATCATTTGTCCAAGGCTATTATAATTATAAATTTCTCTACGATTATTTTGAACAGGAGATTCTCCTGATATTTTTTTGTCAGTCAATTTGTAATAAGTATTATGATACATATTATAATGTTCTATTTTTGAATCCTTTTTATACATCATTTGAGTCATCATTCCTTTCTCGTCATAGAAGTATAAAGTAGTATCAATTTCATGATTTTTTTTATAATAAATATTAACATGAATGATTTGCCCCGTTTCATTATATTGATAAATAATGGAGTCCCTCTCTTCGTCTTTCACAAAAGATGTTTTTAATAATTTACCATCAATTGCAAAACTATCTACTCGGCAAATTTCAATAGTATTTGTAGCTAAATCTTCAATAGATAATTCAGCCATTTTTCTTTCTTTTATATTATTCTCTTTATATAAATCTCTTTTAAAAGGATAGTCTATAATATACAAATCATAGGTGTCAGATACATTTTTCTTGATGTCTTTATTATCAATAAATGACTCTTTTCCTATACCACAACGGAATAGAAATAAAGAAATACAAATAACAAAACCTATAAGTATGTTTTTATTCATATATTGCAATAAATTAAGAGCATGTTTAAAAGAATATTTTTTATATTAATTATAAATATAATTATTTTTCTTAATATGTCTTATTCGCAAGTGACAATTAAGGAAAATATATTGTATCGAGCAGGAGATGTATTATATACTTCTTTGGATTATGCTGCTAATATTGATTATCAAAATAAAGGAAAAAATCAAACTTGGGATTTTAGTACTTTAAGTTCATCACAAGTAGAAGAAACTCCCGTTTTAAGTGCTTACTTGAGTATTGCTTCTAGTTCTTTTCCAAATGCAGATATTAGTTTTAGACATTGGCAAGGCGATGCCTATGTACAAGTTACAGATAAAGAAATGAGATGGGTAGGATATGAAGGTGAGATATTGGGTGTAAAAGTTTTGGCGGATATAAAACCCTATGCGATTATTAGAAAAACACCCTTAAAATTCAACGATTCTTATTCGACTAATTATAGTATGAGTTTTGTTTTGAATACAGAAGATATTCCTTTTTTAGATGAAATGAATTTATTGATTTCTCCAGATTCTTTGCGAATTACTCAAAATGTAAAAATATCTTCAAAGGTAGATGCTGAAGGGAGTTTAAACTTAGCGTATTCAGCTTACGAAGTGTTGAGGATTTATCATCAAGAAACTAATCAAAGAACAATAGAAGCACATATTGTTAAAAACGGAAAGGGGCAATGGATAGATGTAAGTGATAGGGTTGAAGATGATTTTTTCAACGATTTGCCTCCTAATGGCACTAGGAATATATATGAGTTTTTAGCCAACGAGGTCAAGGAACCCATTGTTAAAATTGTATTAGATAATCAAGGAGAAATAGAGTATGTCCAATATAAGATGGATGCCGAAGGAAGTAATGTCGCATCTTCTTCAAAGAAAGTAGTTTTTGGAGCATCTCCCAATCCTGCTTATAAGGATGTAAAAGTAGACATTAGAGGATTTCAAGAAGGAGAATACACTATTAAATTATACGACTTATTAGGCAATGAAATCATTAGTTCTGAAATCAATTATACAAAGCCAACCGCAGTTGTTTTTAATGTTCAAAAACTCAATAAAGGAACGTATTTATATGCTATTTTAGATGATAAAAATAAAACACTAATGGCTAAACGACTCATCGTTATTAAACCATAAAAACAATGCAGAAGATAGATTTTATCATTGTAGGACAAGGATTAGCAGGTACTTTATTGGCGTATTTTTTGGAGAAAAAAGGCAAGTCTTTTGTCATCTTTGACGAAGAAGCAAATACGAGTGCTAGTAAAATTGCGGCAGGTGTAATGAACCCCATTACAGGCAGGCGTTTTGTGAAAACATGGATGGTTGATGAATTGTTCCCTTTTGCTGAACAGCTATATTCTGAAATCGAAAAAGAACATCAAATCAAAGTATTTCACCCCTCTCGTTTAATCAGAGAATTGTTCTCCATTCGTGAAGAAAATGAATGGTTATTGCGTTCTGATATTCCTTCTTATCAAGATTATATTGATGAAAATTATGATTTAAAAGACTATTATAATTCCTTTAAAAAAGAACAATATACTACGGTGCTACAACAAGCCGCAAGAGTAGATATTCCCTTATTAATTCAATATTTTAAAAAACATTGGAATTCTAAAATTATAAAGAATTCTTTTTATTATAATGATATTAAATTTGAAAATAATAAAATTATTTATAATGATTTCCTTACGGAGAATGTAGTATTTTGTGAAGGATTTAAGGCTCGATTTAATCCTTATTTTAAAGACTTGAAATACATAGGAGCTAAGGGAGAAGTCTTGCTTGTTAAAATTCCAAATTTAGATTTAAAGGAAATCGTAAAACACAAATTATATGTAGTGCCACAGGGCGAAGATATCTATTGGATTGGTTCTAGTAATGAACGTTTTAATTATGATGAAAATATTACTGAAAAAGTAAAAAATCAATTGATTCAAAAACTAGAATCTTTCTTAAAATGTCCCTTTGAAATTATTGAACAAAAGGCGGCTATTAGACCTACGATGCACGACCGCCGTCCTGTATTAGGACGACATTCTGAATTTCCTTCTTTAGCCATTTTTAATGGAATGGGTACCAAAGGAGCTTCTATCACACCTTATTGGGCAAATCAAATGGCTGATTTTCTAATAAACGATATAGAATTGCCCAAGGAAGTAAGTATTAGAAGGATGGAGTAAGATGATTTGTTTT
>JAHDBK010000106.1:0-2488 GCA_020630455.1 Saprospiraceae bacterium | reverse complement strand
TGTCTACCCTACAAAATATCCAAAGCAATCTTCAATACATCTTCCATACTTTCGACATAGTGAAATTCTAGTCCTTTGATGTAAAGCGGTTCAATTTCATCAACGTGTTTTTTGTTTTCTTTACAAAGAATAATTTCCTTTAATCCAGAGCGTTTAGCTGCCAATATTTTTTCCTTGATACCACCAACTGGGAGTACTTTTCCTCTTAGTGTGATTTCGCCAGTCATGGCAACATGAGACTTTAGTGATTTGCCTGTAAAGGCAGAAACAATAGCGGTCATCATGGTAATACCAGCAGAAGGACCATCTTTAGGAATAGCTCCTTCAGGAACGTGGATGTGAATATTGGTTTTTTCAAAAGTTTCTTGCTGGATTCCAAATTTATCTGCATTTGCTTTGATGAAACTCAATGCAGTGGAAGCAGATTCTTTCATTACATCACCTAAATTACCCGTAAGGGTAAGCGTTCCTTTTCCTTTACTCAAACTCGTTTCTATGAATAAAATATCACCACCTACTTGAGTCCAAGCCAAGCCTACTGCTACACCAGGGACTTGTTGTTCTTGATACCATTCATTTGAATAGCGTTTAGGACCAAGTACTTCTTTCAAATAATCAGATTGTAAATGAATATTGTAAGGCTCTTCCATAGCTATTTTACGAGCGTGATGCCTTATGATGCCATCTATTTGGCGTTTTAAAGAACGCACTCCTGACTCTTTGGTATATTCTTGAGCAACTTGTTCTAAAACTTCATCACTGATAATGATTTGCTCTGCCTTGACACCATGTTCCTCTAATGATTGTGGAATGAGATGTCTCTTAGCAATTTCTACTTTTTCTTCAATAGAATATCCACTAACTTGAATGATTTCCATTCTATCCAATAAAGCAGGTTGAATGGTATTTAAAGAATTAGCTGTAGCAATAAACATGACCTTAGATAAATCATATTCTAATTCTAAATAATTATCATAAAAAGTAGTATTCTGCTCTGGGTCTAATACCTCTAACAAAGCAGAAGAAGGATCTCCCCTAAAATCTTTACCTACTTTATCTATTTCATCAAGTATAAAAACGGGATTAGAGCTACCTGCTTTGCGTAATGATTTGATGATTCTACCAGGCATGGCTCCGATATATGTTTTTCGATGACCTCTAATTTCAGACTCATCATGCAAACCACCTAAAGACATACGGATATATTGACGCTGTAAGGCGGTGGCAATAGAACGCCCCAAGGAAGTTTTACCAACACCCGGAGGACCTACCAAACAAAGTATAGGAGCTTTCATATCTCCTTTGAGCTTGAGAACTGCAAGGTGTTCTAGTATACGTTCTTTTACTTTTTCTAATCCAAAGTGGTCTTCATCTAAAACTTCTTTGACTTTTCTAAGGTCAAAATTATCTTCAGTAAACTCTCCCCAAGGTAAATCCAACATGATTTCTGTCCAATTCATTAATACACCATATTCAGGAGATTGAGGATTGCTTCTTTTGAGTTTGTTGAGTTCTTTTTGAAAAACCTTGTCTATTTCCTTAGACCATTTTTTATCTTTGGCTTTTTTGATAAAACCCTCTATTTCCTTTGCTTGAGGATTTTGACCTAGCTCTTCTTGAATAGTTTTTAATTGTTGATTCAAGAAATAATCCCTTTGTTGTTTTTCTAAGTCATTACGGACTTTATTCTCAATTTTATCTTTTACTTCTAGTAATTTTAATTCATTGTCCATGTGTTCCAGCACAATTTGAGCTTTTTCAAACACACTATCTAATTTCAGTATTTCTTGTTTATTTTTGACATCTAATTTCAAATTAGACGCAATGAAGTTGACTTGATATGCTTTATCTGAAATATTGTTGAACATCATTCCTGCTTCAGTAGGAATGTGCGGAGATAATTGAATAATTTTACTTGCTCTATCTTTAATAGAATCAATAATGGCAGCCATTTCTATAGAGTCATCTGCTTTTTCAGGAGCAAGATATTGTACATTTCCTTCTAATATTGGATGGCTTTGTGTTAATGATTCTAATTTGAATCTCCTTTTGCCTTGAAGGATAGCCGTTATAGTACCATCAGGTAATTTGATTACTTTTACAATACGGGCTACAGTACCTATTGCATATAAATCATCTTGTTCAGGGTCTTCAATATTAATTTCTTTTTGGGAAATTACACCTATATATTTATTGCCCTTATATGCTTTATTAATTGCCTGAATAGACTTGTCCCTACCCGCAGTAATTGGAATTACAATTCCAGGGAATAAAACGGTGTTTTTTAAGGCCAATAGAGGAAGCGTGTTTGGAAATTTATCTTTTTTCTTATCGTCAATGCTTTCTTCTTCAATAGATAAAATAGCCGAAAATTCTACTTCGTCATCTGAAACTATATATGTGAAATCTTCAAACATGTTTTTTTATTTTTAAATAATAGACGTTATTACGAAAAATTGATTATAGCTAAATTGTCTTTTTAATGATA
>JAHDBK010000105.1 GCA_020630455.1 Saprospiraceae bacterium | reverse complement strand
TCATTGTGATAAATTTTTAAACATGCTCTTATTATACCAATCCATATTGAAAAAGAAATCTCAAAGATTTGAAGTATAGACAATTGTGGTAATTTAGTTCGTCATTTAATAAAGTGGTGGAAATTTTATTCCTAATAATTAAATAATAAAGAAAATTCTTTATTATTTAATTATTAGGAAAGTCTAATGTCTAATGTCTATTATCTGATTATCTATTTGTAATGAATTATCCGATGCGAATGCTATCACTTACTTTCTAATTCATTGACATAATCCAAAGAACCCAGTCTAAAACGCCAATTTAAGCCTTTTTTCTGGTCTCTCTTATCTTCTAATTTACAAAAAAATGAAGTGGCTTTCATTGAAGGTAAATCTATTTTAAAATTCACTAATGAAAGATGTTTTTGGGTTTTGTCTTTATTTTGATAAAAAGATAATTCAAATACTTTTTTATCAAATTTTATATTAGTATTAGAATGTTCTAAATTGCTAGGATTCAAACCAACCTGTGCAGCTAAAGTACAAGTACTTAACAGTAAAATTAAAATGATTGTATTTTTTAAATAGAGCAAAATGAATTAATATTTATTATACCTATTTAACTAAAACAGAATTGTTATTGTTCGTTTCATTACATTCAATAACTACTTGTTTAGCATCCACTATTAAAATGAGTACTTTGGTATATTTAGATTGAGCTTTTCTTTTCACTTTCATCTCAATTTCAATTTTATCACCAGGGAATAAAATTCCATCTGTATCATCTAATCCAGTAATATACACCTCACCTGCTAAAATAGCTCCTTTACTAAACTTTGGAGTACCCGAAAAATAAGCCCCTACATTAATATTATCTTGAACATTTTTTTTATCACCAATAATATTGATGGCACCTTTTCCGATATTGCTGATTTGAGCTTTTACATAAGCATTTTTCTTATCTTTTTTTACTAGAATTACTGTATCCATCACCAAATCAGTACAAAGGTCTCTATTGTATGAACCGCTCACTGATTTTCCACCAACGATATTATCTGTTTCGCCTCTCCTTTCTTTAGGAATATTGATTTTAAAATCGGTTTTTTCAGATTTTCCTGATGCTAAATCCCATTTAGTATTTTTGATTTTTTGAATAATCAAATCTTCATAAGGGAATATTTTAGTTTCAAATAGTTGTTCATCCATCTTAACAACTAAGACCTCTTTGTAATCTTGGAAATCGGCATTAGTCAAATCTTTACTACCTGTATTGGTAACAAAAGTCTTTATTTTAAAATTAGATTTAGCAATTTGTATGACTTCGACATTACTAACGTACAAACGGTACCCTTGATATTCAGAAGAATCTTGTGCTTTAAGATTAAAATTGATAATGAATAAAAATAATATTAAAAATATGTTTTTCATGATAATAATGTTTTAGAGTATGATTAAATGTAACATTTTCATATTGAAGTTGTTTAAAGTTAATTCTTAGGCCTACGCAAAAACCATTGTGATTATTGGACTTCAGCTATTTTTCGTCCCGTAGTTTTGACTACGAAACTCAAAATGAGCTTTGCCAATAACCACAAGCATTTCTGCTCGGTTTCTAATAATAACTTTAAACAACTTCATTAAAATAAAAACTAATTTTAAATATACTCGTATTAAAAACGTTCAATGTGTGTATTTTGTTTTTTATATATAATTACCCAATAATTATTCCAAATAAAATATTTTTATAATATATTAATAAATAAACTAAATAATTAAATAAAAATTATAACTTGCAACTGTGAATTTACCTTTTTTCATAGCTAAAAAAGTCATAGGCAATCAAAATCAATCATTTGCTAAACTCATTATCCGAATTGCGATAATTGCTATAGCATTAGGTATGTCTGTGATGATAGTAGCTACATCACTGATACGAGGATTTAAAGAAGAAATATCTTCCAAAATATTTGGTTTTAGAGGTCATGTTCATATTATGGATTATGAAGCAGTTCGCTCAAATTCTTATGAAACTTTTCCAATATCTATTGATCAAGATTTTTATCCTGATTTAGATACGATTGGTTATGCTAGATATCCCGCTCCTGTCAAAATTTTAGGTTATGAATTTGAGGATTGGGTTAGAGAAAAAGAAACCAAAGGAGGCGTAGACCACATACAAATGTATGTCCAAAAAATAGGTGTCATTAAAACCAAAAAAGAAATAGAGGGCATCATTATAAAAGGAATTGGCAAAGATTACAATTGGGAACATCTTCAAAAATTCATAAAAGAAGGGGAAATACTTCTTTATAACGATACCCTAAAAAATGACGGGATTATTATATCTGAACAAACTGCCAAAAGGCTAGAACTCTCTCTTGGTAATCGATTGTTGGTTTACTTTGTAACAGGTGATGACCAAATTCAAAAAAGATTTGAAGTAAAAGGAATTTATAAAACAGGTCTAGAAGAATATGATACCAAATTTGCTTTGATTGACCTTAGGGTTTTACAAGATGTATATGGATGGAAGGAAGATCAAGTATCTGGCTTTGAAGTCTTTGTTGAGAATATTGATGATTTAGAACCATTAAGTGAAGTTATTTATGATAATTTACCTATGGACTTATATTCATCCAATATAAAAGATATGGAGCCCAATATATTTGGGTGGCTTGATTTACAAAATACAACTGAAGTTTTTATACTGGTTTTAATGATAATTGTAGGGATTATCAATATGGTTACAGCCCTTATTATTTTGATTTTAGAACGAACTAATATGATAGGTATTCTAAAGGCGATGGGAGCCAAAAATGCTGTGATTAGACATGTTTTTCTTTATTATGGGGCATATATTACGAGTATTGGATTACTAATTGGCAATATAATAGGTATTAGTTTGTGTTTAATTCAAAAATATGCTAAGATTATTCGTTTACCTGAAGAGGATTATTATGTATCTGTTGCTCCAATTTCTTTAGATTTTTTATTAATTTTAGGTTTAAATATTGGAACATTAATTATAACAGTATTGGTTTTAATCATTCCATCAATCTTAGTAAATTTCATTGCTCCAGTAAAAGCAATTAGATTTAAATAATAAAGAGATTTTGTTATTAATTAAATTTATTTTAAAAAATAAAATGTTAATACTTTATTAATAAAAAGCAAATGTTTATCTATAAAATCCAAGTATTTGTCTATACGAAGTAACCTAAATTATTGATAATTCGTTAATAAAGGTATCTTTCGAGATAATGATTTCAAAACAAATTTTATCAATCAAAAATAAACAATGATGTTAAGAGCAATTATAGTAGACGACGAACCTTTAGCTTTGGATGTATTAGAAACTTTTATACAAAAGATACCTGACACGATACAATTAGTTAGAAAGTGCAGTAATGCTATTGAAGCAAAGGATGTATTAGAAACAGAAGATATAGATTTAATGTTTTTGGATATTCAAATGCCTCAATTAACAGGTATTGACTTCTTAAGAACTCTAAAGAATCCCCCTTTAGTAATTTTTACTACAGCATACTCTGAATATGCTTTAGAAGGCTTTGAATTAAACGCAGTTGATTATCTATTAAAACCAATATCATTTGATAGGTTTATGAAATCTGTAAATAGAGCAGTGGAATTATTTGAATTACAAAATGCCAAAAAAGACGAAATTCCTCAATCTGATGAAATAGACGTTCAAAAGGAGTTTATTTTTGTCAAATCTGATAAAAAATTAGTACGTGTCAACTTCAATGATATCATTTATATAGAAGGTCTAAAAGATTATGTCATTATAAGGATGGAGCAGGGCAGGGTTATTACACTTCAAACCATGAAAAGTTTGGAAGAAAAAATGCCTAAAGCTATGTTCAAACGCGTACATAGGTCTTACATAATTAATTTAGATAAAATACAAGCATTGATAGGTAATATGATTGAGGTAGTTGAAAAAAATGATACAAAACATATTCCTATTGGGAAAAATTACAGGGATGAATTATTAGATTTAATTAATAGTAATAAACTATAAATACCCCATTTAGCACAAAAAAAGATAAAGACTATTCTTTATCTTTTTTTGTGCCAAATGGGTATATGGCTTTTATAATAAGCGGTATTAAGCAAGTCCAAGTATTCTCAATTTTTTAAGTTCAAAATGAATGAATTGATTATAAAATATCAGATGAATATTTCTGACTGGACTTTTTTTATAGTTTTTCTCTTTACTTTATACTCATTACTAAATACTTATGTGTCGTTTTTATATATTTGCGTCATAAATTCACTATCATGAAAATGAAATGATATGGAAAATCAAAACGAAGATAGAGAACAAATAATTCAAGAAAAAGAAATTAAATCTAGAAAGAGAATCCAATCGGGTTTTTGGGAATTTATATCAGGAGTAGGGGAGTTCCTTGATCAAATGTTGGATTTAAGTGATGATTTAGATAAAGAAGGAACAATTGCCAATATCAAAAACAATAAAAGAATGCAAGGAGCTAATGTATGGCTTTTAATGTGTTCTATTATGGTTGCATCATTGGGTTTAGATTTAAATTCTCCTGCTGTAATCATTGGTGCTATGTTAATTTCCCCCTTGATGTCTCCTATTTTAGGTGTTGGATTGGGTATAGGTATTAATGATAGGGAAACTTTTTATGTTTCTTTACAGCACTTTTTTATTGCCATTGTAATTGCATTGATTACAAGCGTTGTTTATTTTTGGATAACTCCATTTGGTAATTTTACTGATGAAATTAAGGCGAGAACAGTTCCTACTTTTTTGGATGCTTGTGTCGCTATATTTGGTGGCCTAGCAGGTATTATATCCTCTTCTCGAAAAGATAAATCAAACGCCATACCGGGTGTAGCAATCGCAACTGCCTTAATGCCGCCCTTATGTGTAGCTGGTTATGGTTTAGTAAAAGGAGAGGATTGGTCAATTTTCCTCAATTCTTTTTATTTATTCTTTGTCAACTCTGTTTTTATTGCTTTAACCACTTATTTAATGGTGAGGTATTTTAAGTTTCCATATAAATCATATATTAATAAAAGAGAAAAACAAAGAACTACTCTAGTGATAGCTATTTTTAGTATCATTGTTTTGATACCTAGTGCAAAAATCATGTACCAAGTTATTAATACTGTAAGAGTAAATCAGCAAGTGGAAGAATTTATGAATTCACATTTTAATACCAATGGTAGGAATTATATATCACATAATATTAAGAATACTAATGATACGATAACTACTGTATTTGTAGAATATTATTCTAAAAATAATAATTTTTTAAGTGCAGATTCAATTCGGTCTTTTGAGAAAGAATTAAGAGAAATTGGATTAATTAACCCCATTATAATTCAAGAACCAACAAATAATTTTCAAAAATTATTTGATAAACAAATTGATGAAATTCAGTCCCAAAATTCTCAAAAACTCACTGAATTAGCTAAACTTGAAGAAGAGAAAAATGAGCAAATTCAACAGTTAAAATTACAAAATGACAGCTTGAAAACTGCAAGAACTATAGAAACTATTGTAGATGAAGCACAAATATTTGTAGAAGGTTTAGAGAGAATAGATTTAACAAAAAGCGATATAGACAATATGCCATTATTATTAATAAAATGGAAAGATGATAAATATAACACTCCTGAAGCTCGTGAAAAATTATATAAATTTGTTAAAATTAAAACCCAATTAGATACTTTAATTGTTTATTAATTACATTGTATTATTACAATATTAATAAAGAATATTTTTTATAAAATAATAGAATAGCAATAACAATTGCTAACATAATATATGTGGTTAAATTTTGTATTATTACCTGTTGTTGGTGCCTTATTAGGATGGTTTACTAATTTTATTGCGGTAAAAATGCTTTTTCATCCTAAAGAACCCAAAAAGTTCTTAGGAATAACATTTCAAGGAATTTTTCCTAAGCGTCAGGAACAAATTGCTCTAAAAATTGGTAAGGTAGTATCAGACGAGTTGTTATCAATTGATGATATAAAGCAAAGGGTAGTGACTAAACAAAGCATGGATAAAATCTATGAAACTGTAGAGGTAAAAATGGATCATTTTCTTGAAGATAAAATGCCTCAACGATTTCCTTTAGTTTCTATGTTTGCTACTAAAAAATTGAAGTTGGAGATTAGAGATGAAATGCTAAACGAAGTTAGGCTTCAATTGCCTGATATGATGGATCAATATATCCAACATTTTGAAGATAATATAGATATTGAGGAAATGATTACCGAAAAATTTTCTGAATTATCAACTGATAGGCTAGAGCAAGTGATGAATGATATCCTAAGCAAAGAATTTAAATTTATTGAAATCTTAGGTGGTGTCATTGGATTTATAGTTGGATTAAGTCAAGCCACCATATTGTATTTCTTACAATAAAATGCCTATTAATAACAAATTTTCTTTATAAAATGGAAAAAGTACGAGTAGATAAATGGTTGTGGTCAGTTCGTATTTTTAAATCTCGTACCATGGCTACAAATGCCTGTAAATCAGGTAAAGTGAAGATAGAAGGTACTAATTTAAAGCCTTCTTATCCAATCACCATTGGAGAAAGACTAGAAGTTAAGAAAAACGGATTTAATATGTTATTTGAGGTAAAAAAGCTCCTCAAAAGTAGGGTAGGAGCCCCTATTGCCGTAGAATGCTATGAAAATCTTACTCCAGAAGATGAAATGAATAAATATAAAAATTGGTATATAGGAAAAGCAGCAGCCGAAAAACGTGATAAAGGAACAGGTCGTCCCACTAAAAGAGACCGTCGCAAAATCGATGACTTCAAAGATGATGAAAACGAATGGGATTGGTTTGATGAAGATGAACTATAATTTAAATATTACTCATAGTATACTTACGCCTATATAGTTTTAAATAATTTAAAATCTTCTGCCTACTTTAAAATTTCCTTCTATTTTTAATTTCTTTTTTTATACTAAAATATATAATGAAATGATTAATAGGATAGATTAAAAATTCCTATACTTAACATAATGTAAATTATAGGAAATATATTTACCATAGTGTAAATTACTATATATTAAAATAATAATATCGCTTTTTGAAAACTTTTAAATGAGAGAAAATTATTTTCTAATAGCTTCTACAGGGTCCATAAAAGCTGCTATGAATGCAGGGATAATTCCTGATACAATTCCAGTAATTGAAGACGCTAAGAGTCCGATAATTAGATTTTTCATAGATAAGAATACGGTGAAGCCAAACAAATTGGTTACAATGTAGCTGAATATCCACACTAGAAATATTCCCATTAATCCACCTATGATACAAAGTATAATGGCTTCAATTAAGAACTCCATCATAATGACTTGCCATTTTGCTCCAATTGCTTTTTTAATTCCTATAATGCTTGTGCGTTCTTTTACAGAAACAAACATGATATTAGCTATGCTAAACATACCTACTAGCAATGCAAAAAATCCAATTACAAATCCAGCAGATTTTAAAACAGCAAAAAAGGTATCCATAAATTTACTGATTATAGATAAAGTATTTAAGGCGAAATTATTCTCAACTTTGGGTTTTATCCTTCTATTTGCTCGTAATACACCTGTTATATCATCTTTTAATTCATCCATAGAAACGCCCTCTTTGGCTTTTACATTTATTGAGCCTCCCCTACCCCTATTGCTTTTTACGTTGGTAACTTTGCGAGCTAATTCAAAAGTTAGCATCACACAATTATCAAAATTTAGGGGATTAATAAGGTCTTTTCCAGCTTCATCAAGGACACCAATAACAAGGCATTTTCTACCTAGAATTTTAACTTTTTTTCCTACAGGATTTTCATTGTCAAAGAGGGTTTTAGCGACTTGATAACCTAAAACTACTTGATTACTACCTAATCTAGATTCTATGTCCGTATAAAATCGACCATATAAAAATTCTAAATTAAATATTTTATCATAATCTTCTGTAACAGCAAGCGTAAAAGCTCTATTAACGCTACTTGATTTATATTCTATCGTTTTTGAACCTATAAAATTAGTATAACTCACATGTTTAGCAGAACGCAATTTTTTAGAAAGGGCTTTATAATCTTGGTAATCAGGATTAGGTCTTCTCATCCACTTCCAATAATTATCACCTGGGTCTTCTTCCCAACTAAAGCGGTCTACATATATAACATCATCGCCTAATTTATCAAAACTTCCTCTAATACTTTCTTCCATAGAGTCTACAGCTGAGAGTACCATTACAACACAAAATATACCGATAGTAATCCCTAAAAGAGATAAAAAAGTTCTTAATTTATTTCCTGTTAATTGTTGTAATGCTTGAACAACACTTTCTGCTAATATTTTAAAAAATGTAATCATAAATCAGCTATAGATTTTAATACAACACAAATTTGAAAAAGAAAGTTGAAAAATTTGAACTTATAAGATAAATGTATTGTATTTATATATAAAAATCCAATTTATCCATATTTAAGTCCTTTTTTTCTAAATTTTTATAACAATTTCTCATGTTTTCTTTATGAATTTATGACTAAGTATTAGATTTTTATATTTTTGCAGCAGTTTGCTTAAAAAATAACAAATTTTCTTTAATTTTTTATCATTTAAAGACTCATTTAATATACAATAATATATGAAATTATCTCAATTCAATTTTAATTTACCTGATGAATTAATAGCTAAATATCCATCTAAAGAAAGAGATGAATCTAAATTAATGGTAGTCCATAGGGATACAGGTAAAATTGAACATCGAATTTTTAAAGAATTAATCCATTTCTTTGATGAGGGCGATGTAATGATTTTTAATAATACCAAAGTATTTCCTGCAAGATTATATGGCAAAAAAGAAAAGACTGGTGCTAGGATTGAAGTCTTTATGTTGAGAGAACTCAACAGAAGGTCAAGACTTTGGGATGTTTTAGTAGACCCAGCAAGGAAAATACGTGTTGGAAATAAATTATATTTCAATTATCCTGATGGTACTGAAGCACTAGTTGCCGAAGTCATTGACAATACGACATCAAGAGGTAGAACGGTTAGATTTTTGTTTGATGGGACAGATGAAGAATTTAATGAAACGGTGTTTAAACTAGGGAAGACTCCCCTACCTCGATACATTAAAAGAGATCCAGAAGATTCTGATAAAGATAGATATCAAACTATATATGCAAAAGAGTTAGGTGCTGTTGCTGCTCCTACCGCTGGTTTACATTTCAGTACTGAATTAATGAAAAGATTAGAATTACTAGGAGTTAATTTTGCTGAATTAACCTTGCATATTGGTTTAGGTACTTTTAGACCTATTGAAGTTGAAGATTTATCAAAACATAAAATGGATGCTGAGTATTTTAAGATTCCAGAAGAAGCCGTAAATGTTGTTAATTCATCTAAATTAGGTAAAAAGAAAGTCTGTTCAATTGGTACTACAAGTATGAGGTCAGTCGAATCTTCTGTTTCCGCTGAAGGATTATTAAAATCAGCTGAGGGATGGACTAACAAATTCATCTATCCTCCTTATGATTTCAATATTGCCAATTCATTGGTCACTAATTTTCATTTGCCTAAATCTAGTTTGTTTATCATGATTTGTGCTTTTGCAGGCTATGATTTAATGATGGAAGCATACAAGGAAGCTATTAAAGAAAAATATAGATTTTATAGTTATGGTGATGCTATGTTGATTTTATAAAATTAATATTATAATACAAAACA
>JAHDBK010000104.1 GCA_020630455.1 Saprospiraceae bacterium | reverse complement strand
TGAAAGATGTGTATTCATATAATCCTTTGCAACTCCTAACCTTCTTAATAACTCTAATCGTACCGACTTCTTTTTTGAAGGTATTAATTCTGCTTGGTTTAATAAACTTTGATGTCTTTCAAGCATCAAATTAAGTAATTCAAAATAAATTTGTTCAAAAAATAATGGATTGTCTATATTGGTTAGTATTCCATTTTTTAATTGTTTTATCAAAGACTCTACCATTATTGAACTTGAATATGTATTTTCAGAAAAAAAAACATCCTTATCTAAATTATCAAATGGAGCATCTAATAACTTTGAGCAGGTAGATGAAAAAGAATAAATGCTTCTTTCAAGAGCCTTAGGATGAAATGCAACTACTATCATTTCTACAGATTCATCAGAATCAATTTCACTATGCCATTCTTGACCTTCGTTGGTAATTAAATAATTGTCTTTTTTTACAACTCGTTCTGTAGTGCCTGTTTGATAATACTGATAACCATTTAATACACAACGAATTGACAAACGAGAAATATGTTTGCCTGAATTCATATATCGGCTATTCAAATAAAAAGCATTACTTTTTATTTGAGTAATATTGTCTCCTTTATTAGAACAATAATTATGGTCTCTTAATGCTTTTTGCAAATTATTACAATATGGACATTCAAATCTCATAATAACTAAACTTTTCCTATAAGATATTTTCTATTCATTAATTTCAAATTTAGCAATTTTTGCATATTATTTTACATTATCCTTGATTTATATTTGTTCAAAAGATTTTTCTATAAAATAAAATTTGTAAAATTAATATGATTCATGTAGTACAAATTGGTTTAGGACCATTAGGACAAAAAATCAACCAATATATTTCTGATAGGACAAATGTCAAAGTTGTTGCTGCAGTAGATAAAAATCCCCAATTAATAGGGCATGATTTAGGTGAGATTTGTAATGGTACTCCTTCAAAAATTATCATTAAAGAAAATCTTCAAGAAGCCCTTAAAAATACTAATCCAGATGTTGCTATTCTCTCTACTGTTTCAGATATGAATCGGATTACTGAGCAAATAATGGAAATTTTATCTTTTGGAATACCTATTGTATCAACCTGTGAAGAGTTAAGCTACCCTTGGAATACCAATCCTACACTTGCCGATAAGATTGATATGTATGCTAAAGAAAAAAAATTAGCTGTAGTAGGTACAGGTGTAAATCCAGGATTTTTAATGGATGCACTTCCGAGTTTTTTAACAGCAGTTTGCCAAAATGTTGATTTCATAGAAGTTAATCGTTTTCAGGATGCTACCTTTCGGCGTATTCCTTTTCAACAAAAAATTGGTGCAGGTTTAAGCCTTGAAACTTTTGAAGAAAAAAAACAAAATGGCACACTTCGTCATGTTGGATTGACTGAATCTATACAATTAATTGCCAATCAGATGGGATGGACACTGAGCAAAACAGAGGATATTATAGAACCTGTTGTTGCAGAAGAATATACAAAAACTAAAGAAATAGAAATAGAAAAAGGAGCAGCTTTAGGAGTCACTCAAATAGGTAGAGGGTATATAGGAAATGAAGTGAAAATATTACTAAAATTCAAAGCAGCTATTGGTGTTCAAGAGTCTTATGATGAGGTCAATATAAAGGGTATTCCAAATATACAATCAAAAATATCTGGTGGTGTAAATGGAGACATTGCAACTTGTGCTATTGTAATCAATGCTCTACCTCAAATTATACGTTCAACTGCTGGATTAAAAACTATGGCAGATATTCCTTTAGTAAGTTACTTTTCTTGATTTCTAGTTCTTTTATAACTATTTTTTATGAATATAAAATGCTTTCAATTTAAGCGGATTTTAATTACTGTATGTTACTTAGTATTAATAGGAGCTTGTATTAACCCCAAAACAGTAGGGTTCAAAACTCCTGTTGATACTACAGACAAACCAATTAAAGTACAAACGAAACAAACCTATTCTCTCAAAAAGGTTGGTGTCTATGCAAGTAATAAATTTGATGGTGCAAGACTAAATGGCTTTAAATTGGAGGATGACAGTACAGCCATTCTTATTATCAATCCTGAAAACCAGCCCATCAATAAAAGTGCTTACTATGCTTTCAATGTATGGTCAGATGATTCAAAACCATTTTATTTTACATTCCAATACCCAAAAGGTCATGAGCATCGGTATATTCCTAAAATAAAAAAAGATGGAAACTGGAGTATTATAGATTCCACTAATTTTTATAAAAAAAATGATATTGTTACTATAAGATTAGATTTGGATAAAACTCCTATCACAGTCTCCGCCCAAGAAATACAATCAACCAAACATGTCAAAGAATGGTACACGAACATTGCTAGGGGAAAAGAAGATTTAGTCCGAATTTCAAGTATTGGTCAATCCCATAAAGGTAGAAATTTACCTGTATTAGATATTTATAGAGGGAATAAAAAAAAGAAAGACATTATTATTTTAATGACTCGACAACACCCTCCAGAAGTAACAGGGTATTATGCGTTTCAAGAGTTTCTTACAACCATCATTGATGATACTAAATTATCAGAACAATTTTTTGAAAAATACAGAATTTTGGCCTTTCCAATGATGAACCCTGATGGCGTAGATATGGGACACTGGCGACATAACTGTGGAGGAGTGGATACTAACAGAGATTGGTCTATGTACCATCAACCAGAAGTCAAACAAACAGTCCAATTTATTACTAAAACTTTGAAAAAAGATAAAGCAAGAATTTTATTGGGACTTGACTTTCATTCTACTTATGAAGATGTTTTTTATACCAATAAAGTTAGAGAAGGAACAACAATGCCTAACTTCATTGATGATTGGTTCAAGGCTTTAGAAAAAAATATTCCAAATTATCAAGTTAATGAAAAGGCTGGAAATAGTACAAAGCCTGTTTCAAAAGGCTGGTTTCTATATGGACATAATGCTGTAGGGATTACTTATGAAATTGGAGATCAAACGCCTAAAGGAAAGATAAAACTAATTGGAAAAACTTCAGCACAAGAGATGATGAAGATATTATGTAACCATTAAAATTATTAGAAAATGAGTGAAAAATTATTTTTTCTACTCTTCTTGTCTATTTTTTTTACAAGTATTGTAATAGCACAAGAAAGAACCATTACAGGTACAGTTAACGATGATGTTGGCGTATTACCAGGAGTGACCATAGTCATAAAAGGAACAAACACTGGAACAACTACTGATTTTGATGGAAAATATACCATCAATGTTCCTAATGATGAGGCTATACTTGTATATAGTTTTATAGGATTTGGAATGGTAGAAGAAGTTGTAGGGAGTCGTACAACTATTGATGTTACGATGGGAGAGTCTTCTGAAACTTTAACAGAGGTGGTTGTTACAGCATTAGGGTTTACTGTAGATAAGAAAACATTAGGAGCAACTTACTCTAAAGTTGGAGCAGAAGAGTTAGAGACTTCAGGAGAAACAAACATCATTAATTCTCTACAAGGCAAAGCTTCTGGTGTAAGAATTGCCCGTTCCAATGGAGACCCTGGTGCAGGTTCTAATATCCAAATACGTGGAGCAAATACTATTTTTGGTAGCACACAACCCCTCATTATCTTAGATGGTGTACCAATTAGTAATGATAATATTAATGGTAGTAATGATGAAGATGGGGGAACTTCACAACAATCTCGTTTAAATGATATTAATGAGGATGATATTGAAACGGTTAATATACTAAAAGGAGCATCTGCAGCAGCGATTTGGGGGTCTGCAGCAGCTAATGGGGTAATTGTTATTACTACTAAAAGAGGAAAAGGGTCAGGAAAAATTAATATTGAATATAAGTCAACTTTGTCAATAGACAAATTAGCAGATATGCACCCTCTACAAGATAAATATGGGCAAGGAAGAGGCGGTGTATATGGTAATTCTTCTAGTAGAAGTGCTTCTTGGGGGGATAAAATTGCAGATAGACCAGGCGGGGAAGATGAATATTATACTAAAGAAGAAAAAGGATACTTTGTAACGCCTGATGGTAGAGAGATTCTTTTAATTAAAAATAAAAACTCAAAAGAAACCTTTACTCAAAGCAATTTGGATCAGGCTTTTCAAGATGGTTTTTCTAACAAACATAACTTGAGTTTTAGTGCAGCTAATGATAAAGGTAGTTATCGTTTTAGTTTTGGTCATATTAACCAAGAAGGTATTATAAAAACAAGTGATTATAAAAAAACAAATATAGGAATAAGTGGAAAGTATCGCTTCAATGAAAAATTTGATGTCAATACTAAAATCAGATACGCTAAAACCTCTTCTAATAGAATCCAACAAAGTTCTAATACAGCAGGTCTTCTTTTAGGGCTTTTGAGAAATGCTCCTGATTTTGATATATCGGACTATGTTGGAGATTATTATAATACAGATGGACAATTATTTAAAGATAGACAGCGCTCTTATCGTAATCATATTGGAGCTTCTAGCAATCCAGGTTATAATAACGCACTCTGGACTTTAAATAGACAAAAAAGCCCATCAGAAGTAAATCGAATTATACTTTCCTCTGAACTTAATTACAAAACAACAGATTGGCTTTCATTGAAATTTAGAGGAAGTTATGATACCTATTCTGATGAGAGAAGATACTTCTTTCCAGTGCATACTGCGGGAAGAACCTCAGGGCAATTTAGATTAGATAATATTGATAATAATGTTTTTAACTTGGACATTCTTGCTCGTACAAAAACATTCAACTTTAATGATAAAATTCATGGAAATTTTATCTTAGGGTATAATTTTAATGATAAAAATAGAAAAAGTGTTTATGATAGAGGAAGCAATTTTATTGTAAATAGTTTACTTCAAACTTTTTCTAACGCTTCAGAAGTTGAACCAACAACAAACTTAATAAGAAGAATTCGTTCTTTTAGAGTATTCTATACAGGCTCATTTGATTATGAAAACCAATTTTTTGTAAATACTTCTTTAGCATTAGAACGTGCTTCAAGCATCAATGGTGCTTTTCTTTATCCTTCTATTGATGCTTCTTGGGTATTTACAGAATCTGACCGTTTAAAAGAAAGCTCAATTATAAATGTTGGTAAAATTCGTGCAGGTGTGGGACAGGTAGGGGTTCAACCTAGCCCTCATAGATTTCAAACCACTTATGAAATACCTACCTACTCTGACTATAGTGACCCACTAGATTTGATTGATTTTGGTGGAGGATATCGTTCTAATGATGATTTGGGAAATGCTAACTTGAAACCTGAAATCAAAACTGAATATGAAATAGGGACAGACTTAACGCTTTTTAATTATCGCCTAACATTAGGAGCTACCTACTACTATAATAAAATAATAGATGTCCTCATTAATATTCCAGAATCTCCTAGTGTCGGTGTTAATAATATATATGGAAACGGAGGCTCACTTCAAAATAAAGGATTAGAACTTGACTTTAATTACAACTTCCTAAAAACTGAAAAAGGAGTCAATGCCTCTATTTATGGTAATTTTAATAATAATAAAAACGAAGTATTAGATATAAAAGGGTCAACTTCTTTACCCTTAACAAGTGGTTCTATTAGTTCAAGAGCAGTTGCAGGACACCAGTTAGGAGTACTTTGGGGAACTAAGGCACTTAGAAATCCCGATGGTAGTTTTGCTTTAGATGCTAATGGGTTTCCCCAACTTGACCCTGAACAAGGAATTATTGGAGATCCAAATCCAGACTGGAGAGGAGGAATAGGAATGAGACTCAATTTTAAAGGTTTATTTGCTAATATATTATTTGAAACATCTCAAGGAGGAGATTTTGCAGAAAGAACTCGCTTTATCTTAGGAAATTTTGGGACACACGCAGATGTTGGAAATGAAGTAACTCCAACAACTGAAATTGTGGATAGAGCAGGAAATACCTATCCTGCGGGTGTTCCAGTAAGAGGAAATATTAAGGATTTTGGTGGTGGACCAGTCTTATTAAATGAAAGTTATTATACTACAATTGGTGGTGGCTTTGGCTCGTCTGTTATTAATGAATTTGCTATTAATCAAGATGCCTCATGGACACGATTAAGTGAGCTAACCTTAGGTTATACCTTAAAGTCAAAAAAATTCCAACAAGCAACCAAACTATCTTCTATCACTTTGACACTTACAGGGAGAAATTTAGCACTTTGGACAGATGTACTAGGTATAGATCCACAGACTAATCAAACAGGTGTAGGTAATGGGTTTGGTATAGATTATTTTACTAATCCTGCTTCTAAAACATACCTTTTTACATTAAAAATAAAATATTAAGCCGATATGAAACTTAAATTAATCATAATAACCTCTTTTGTATTTTTATTTTTATCATGTGAGGATTCTTTCAATGACATAAATTATAACCCTAATGACATTACGACTGATGAGGTTATTCATCCTAAATTATTAGTCAAAGGGACTATGTTAGCAGATATTTCTATAAACGTAAGTCATCTACAACGTATATCAGGAATGTGGTCTGGTCAATACAAAGGGCTCATTGCTTTATATCTAGGTCTTTATAACTATGATTTTTCTTCCGAAGAATCTAATTCTGCTTGGACATATCTATACAATGGTATTATAAAACAAAATAGAGAAATTGCTAAATATTATGCAAATAATACATTGGATACAGAAGGTAAATCCATTACAGCAATTACCAATATTATTGAAGCACATGCTGTAGGCACCGCAACCTCTATTTGGGGGGACATTCCATATTCTGAAGCAGTATCTGATGTAAGTGACCCAAAATTTGATAAACAGTCTGATGTCTATGCTGCTCTTCATACTTTGATAGACCAAGCTATAGTCTATCTAACAGATCCAAATACCGAAAACGTACTAGAAGAAGATATTTTCTTTGGAGGAGATAAAGACCGTTGGCTAGAAGTAGCCTATACACTGAAAGCTCGTTATTACTTACAAACCAAACAATATAGTCTAGCATATCAAGCTGCTCAAAATGGTATTTCATCACATGCTGGAACGATGAAGTTTGTTCCTCTTGAAACAAGAGTAACAGGTACAGAAAACTTACTTTATCGTTTTATGGTTGGTGCCCGAAGTGGTTATATGGATATAGATGATACTTATTGTAAAGATTTGTTAAGTTCGACAGCAAGTGTATCTCGAAGAAATGCAAAAACAAATGAGGAAGCTAGAGCGAAATTTTTAGATGCAGGACACTCTTCTCGTACCAATAGAACAAATAATATTGCAGGAGAATTAACACCAATGAACTTAGTAAGTTACCAAGAAAATCTATTGATTTTAGCAGAGACGGGTGCTAGAACAATTTCTTTTGATGAAGGGCTAACTCAGTTGAATCTTGTGAGAGCATTTTTAGCCTCTGGAGATGCTTTTGATAAAAGAAGCAGCACAGATGCCCTCGCGTATGATGCTTATGAAACAGCAGATTTTAATTCTGGTGGTATGGAAAATATAGATGAAATTGATCCAACTAGAGCATTATTAAGGGAAATTATTGAAGAAAGATATGTTAGTGGTTTTGGTACATTTATTCCTTGGAATGATTTGAGAAGATTAAGAAAATCTGACACTGATATTTCTGTTCCAGTTCCATTTAATACCTCTTCAGTAACAGAACATCCTCAACGGTTTATTATTTCACAAGCAGAATTGAATTCTAATTCAAATGCACCTACTGGTTTAACAATTTTTGATAAGACAGAAGTTAACCAATAGATTTTAGAATAATACCAATCCATAGTAAAAACACCTGTTTTCATTCTTATAATGACTTGATAACTAGGAGCAAATCCCAAAACAGGTTATGTATTTTATCTGGGTGTTTTTATTTTAGGTCAAGGTCAGATAGAACTTACCATGATTAAATCATCATTTCCACTTATGTTTAAAGATAATTTAATCATGGATGTTCCAAATATGGACTCGTATTAGACCTACTAATAGATTGTAATTTAATTCTTGATAAGAGGCTGTTTTTAATTCTTCTTGCAGCCTCTTTATATATTTTCATATATCTTATGCCTATTAAATATATATTTTTAGTATTAGCTTTCAGTTCCTTTTTATCGTGTAAAAAAAAAGAAATAAGCGTTGATATCCTTATTGAAAATGGAATCATATATAATGGTGTTGATAAAAATTCATCAAAAGGAGTCATAGCTATAAAAAATGATAGAATTGCTTTTGTAGGAAACCCTAATAATATCAATATTACAGCAGATAGAGTTGTTGATGATAAAGGATTAATTGTTTGTCCAGGTTTTATCGACCCTCATACGCATGCAGATAGAGAACTTAGAAAACCAGAAAAGTCACATAATTTATCTTTTTTGATGCAAGGTGTAACAACCGTTGTTGTAGGAAATGATGGAAACAGTTTTTTCCCTTCTAGTGAATTTAAAAAACTCTATGAATCTCATGGAATTGGTACAAATGCTGTATTGCTTGTAGGACACAACACATTAAGAAAAATGGTTGTTGGTCGTAGTAATAAAAAAGCAACTGAAGAAGAAATAAAAAATATGCAAACGCTCGTACAACGAGAAATGGACATGGGAGCATTTGGATTATCAACAGGTTTATATTATGCACCAGGTAGTTATAGTAATACGAAAGAAATTATTGCTCTAGCCCAAATTGCAGCTAAAAATAATGGTATTTATGATACACACCTTCGAGATGAAAGTTCTTACACTATTGGTTTAAAAGCGGCTGTCGAAGAAGCAATCGAAATAGGGCGGCAAGCCAAACTGCCTATTCATATTTCTCATATTAAATGTTTAGGCGTGGATGTTTGGAATCAAAGTTCGGATATTATAACATTAATTGAACAAGGGCAGCATGAAGGGATTGATATTACTGCCAATCAATATCCTTATGATGCTTCTGCTACAGGTTTGCAATCGGCTGTTGTTCCTAGATGGGCTGAAAGTGGGGGTAAAGATTCTTTATATATACGTTATCAAAACGTAAAACTAAAACAAACAATCTTAGAAGAAACCAAAAAAAATATTGCTCGTAGAGGAGGTGCAGATAAATTATTGATTGTAATGACAGAAGATTCTACCTTTTTAGGAAAAAACCTATTAGAAATCTCTGAAAATCTCAATTTAAGCCCCGAAGCATCTGTTTTTGAAATTTTAAAAAAAGGCAATACCACTAGAGTTGCGTCATTTAATATGACAAGTAAAGATATTTCTAATTTCATGAAACAGCCTTGGGTCGTAACAGGTTCTGACGGTAATACAGGACACCCAAGAAAGTATGGTTCTTTCCCTAGAAAATACCATAAGTATGTTAAAGAAGATAAAGTGATTAATATGGCTACTTTTATTAATAATTCTAGTGCCAAAACCGCAGAAATATTTAAAATTCCAAATCGAGGTAAACTACTAGAAGGCTACTTCGCTGATATTATTGTTTTTAATCCAGAAAAATATAAAGATAAAGCATCTTATAAAGATGCTTTCTTATATGCTGAGGGCTTAGAATACAGTATTATTAATGGTGTAATAACCATTGAAAATGGCGTTTTTAATCAAAAACTTAATGGTAGAGTTTTAACTAAAAAGAAATAAAATCTCTAGAAAAACAAAATACTCAAATTGGTGTGTCAAATTAGAACCTTATACCAATCCATAGTGAAAATGCCTATTTTCATTCTTATAATGACTTGATAACTAGGAGCAAATCGAAAAA
>JAHDBK010000103.1 GCA_020630455.1 Saprospiraceae bacterium | reverse complement strand
TTTAAAAGGAAAAACCAACAAAGTAAATACTTATCGTGTTTATAGAAAGAAGTAGCTGGTTTAAAAGATATTATACCAATCCACATTGAAAAATACACCTTAGCTTTTCTGTAAAGAATTGAAGTATAGTCAATTGTAGTAAAGTTGTAATGAATTATCCGATACGGATGCGTATTAGACTTTAGACTTATATTTGATTATATTTATCCAATAACTTACTTTAAAAAGTTATTATAATATTAAAATTATATATATATTAGATTTTTTTAAATAAAACAACTTAATTATGGATTTTAGTTTTAATGTTATCTTTGGTGATAAAGGCACTGCACAATTTGAAGTAGTTTATGGGCTAGAAGGTACAAATAATATCATTGAATATAGACATGGTGATTCACAATCTTTTTCTACTGTAAAAATGCAATTAACAGATAAGACACCCATTATTACATTAAGCAAGGGAAAATACAATTCCAACTCAAATCTTTCTGATTATATAAATATTTTTAAAAATATTGCTGTTAGAACTGACATTACAATAGAACTGATGGATACTGATAGAAATAAAATGATGACATGGATACTCAGCAGCGCTTATATATCTCAAATAAAAGGAATGGATAATAAAGGAAACGAAACTTATGTAGAAGAATTAATAATTGAATATGAAGATATGAAAATAATCGGAAATTAAGTTCACGCTATTAATCATATATTTTAAATAATAAAAAAAACTCTTTATTATTTTAAAAAAAATTAAATCATAAGGTCTATTATCTTTCTATCTCTAGCATATTTAATTTTATTTTTTTAATGAAAATATTGCGTTTTTTAAATATTATTTATAGATTTGAGTTTCAATAAAAAAAACAATTGATGAAATTACATTTAAAAAATTGGTGGTGGAACAAATTAATTCGCACAACGGTGAGTTAAAGCGTTTCTCTATTTATTAATACATATTAAGAAAACCGATGTGCAACTCACATCGGTTTTTTTATTTGGTGCATGTTTAAAAAAATTATCAAAATATTTTATGAAATACAAAGTAAAATTCAAGCAACTACTAGCCGACCAGCACACTCCTGTTGAGTTGTACTTAAAACTTAGAGATAGTTTTAATGAGACTATTCTACTAGAAAGTTCTGATTATCATTCTAAAGAAAATAGTTTATCATTACTTTGTGCTAATCCTCTTTTGAGTTTTTCTATTCACGATAATCAACTGATTACTAAAAACAATCAAGAATACTCGAAGGAAACCATTGAAAATGATTTCATACAACAATTCAATCGTAAAATTCAAGGAATTAATATTGATAAACCTAAGGAAATAGAATCCTTTTTAGGCCTATTTGGTTATACCACTTTCGATGCCTATCAATATTTTGAGGATTTCAAATTTGATTTGAATAAACAAAAAATTGATTTACCGACCTTACATTATTCCCTATATCAATTCGTCTTAGTATTCAATCATTTTACAGATACCATGATACTCATAGAAATACAAGAAGAAAATAAAGCATCCGAATTTGAACGATTAGAAACTATTATAAATGCCCAAAATGGAATTGTTTTTAATTTTGAAAAAACCAATGACACCACATCGAATATTACTGATGAAGAATTTAAAGATTTAGTACAAAAAGGAAAAGAACATTGTAGAAAAGGAGACGTTTTCCAAATTGTGTTATCTAGACAATTTATACAAGATTTCAAGGGAGATGATTTTCAAGTATACAGGGCTTTGCGTTCTATCAATCCAAGTCCTTATCTTTTTTACTTTGATTTAGCAGATTTCAAGATATTTGGCTCTTCTCCAGAAGCACAACTCGTCATTCAAGATAGAAAAGCTGAAATTCACCCCATTGCTGGCACTTATAAACGCACAGGAAATGATGAATTGGATAAACAAAAAGCCATAGAATTACTCAATGACCCCAAGGAAAATGCAGAACACGTCATGCTTGTAGATTTAGCTAGAAATGACTTGAGCAAGAGGTCTAATTTAGTAGAAGTATTGAAATACAAAGAAGTACAATATTATAGCCATGTCATTCATTTAGTATCCAAAGTTCAAGGAACATTAAAAGAAAAAGAAAGTAGTTTTGGTGCATTTGCTGATACTTTTCCAGCAGGTACATTAAGTGGTGCTCCTAAATATAAGGCCATAGAACTCATCGACCAATATGAAAACCAAAATCGCAGCTTTTATGGAGGAGCAATAGGTTTTATCAATTTTAATGGAAATATGAATCAAGCTATTGTCATTCGTTCTTTTTTAAGTAAAGACAATCAACTCCGCTATCAAGCAGGAGCTGGGGTTGTTATTAATTCCAATGAAGAGAGTGAATTACAAGAAGTCAACAATAAATTAGGTGCTCTTAATAAAGCATTAGAACTAGCAGAAAAATTATAATGATGATGAAAATAGTAATGATAGATAATTATGATAGTTTTACTTACAATTTGGTCTATATGATTAATAAAATTGTAGGAAAAGAAATAGACGTTATTAGAAACGACCAATTTGAATTACAAGACCTTGACAAATACGACACCATTTTTCTTTCTCCAGGCCCAGGAGTTCCTAAAGAATCTGGATTATTATTAGATGTTATTCAACATTATTATAAGCATAAAAATATATTTGGTATTTGTCTAGGCATGCAAGCAATGGGCGAAGTCTTTGGTTCAGAACTTCTATTGCTAGATACAGTTTATCATGGTATGGCAACAGATGTTCATATCATTAAAAAAGATATTATTTATAAAAATATTCCTAAAATCATTAAAGTAGGGCGTTATCATTCTTGGGTGGTAAAAGAAATACAAAAAAATCAAGATATTGAAACTACTTCTATTGATAAAAATGGAGCCATCATGTCTTTGAAACATAAAAAATATAATGTAAAAGGAGTTCAATACCATCCAGAAAGTATTTTAAGCCCTCAAGGAAACAGTATTATAGCCAACTTTTTAGAATCTTGTCAATAATGAAAGCAATATTAAATCATTTATACGAATATAAAACGCTAAGCAAAGAACAAGCAAAGAATATCCTCATCGATATTACAGAAGACAAATACAATCCAGCTCAAGTAGCTTCTTTTATTTCTGTATATATCATGCGTCCTATACATTTGGAAGAATTAGAGGGATTTAGAGAAGCTCTTTTAGAACTGAAAAAAGAAGTCCACTTAGATGCCTCCAATGCCATAGATTTATGTGGTACAGGAGGAGATGGAAAAGATACTTTCAATATTTCTACGATATCTTCATTCGTAGTAGCAGGAGCAGGATATAAGGTAATTAAACATGGAAACTATGGCGTTTCTTCCATTTGCGGAAGCTCTAATGTCTTAGAAAATCTAGGGTATCAATTCACTACTGATGAAAGTAGGCTCAATCAACAATTAGAAGATGCTAATATTTGTTTTTTACATGCTCCTTTGTTCCACTCAGCAATGAAAAGTGTTGCTCCTATTAGAAAGCAATTAGGTGTCAAAACCTTTTTCAACCTCCTAGGACCATTAGTCAACCCCGTCCAACCCAAATATCAAAGCGTTGGAGTATTCAACTTAAAAGTAGCACGATTATATGAACAAATCTTATCAAAAATAAATAGAGAATATCAAATAGTACATAGTTTAGACGGATACGATGAGTGTTCTTTAACTGGTGATTGTAAGTTAATTTCAAAAAAACACTCAAAAACACTACATCCCAACAAAATAAATATGCCTTTATTGAAACAAGAAGAGCTATTTGGGGGTAAAACAATAGAAGATGCCGCTACTATTTTTAAAAATGTATTAAACAATACATCTACTCCAGCTCAAAAACAAGCCGTCTTAGTCAACTCTGCACTAGCTATTCAGTGTTTTGATTTCAATAAACCATTTGAAGATTGTATAGCGGAAGCTAAAGAAAGTATTGAAAGTGGAAAAGCATTCACATCATTAAAAAAATTAACTTTATAATGAATATTCTAGAAAAAATATTTAAACAAAAACAAAAATTTGTTGAAGAAAAGAAGTCAATCATTCCTACCAAATTATTAGAGCAATCTATTTACTTTGATACCCCTTCTATCTCTTTAAAAGAGTACATCTTAAGAGAAGACAAGCTGGGAATCATAGCAGAATTTAAAAGAAAATCTCCTAGTAAACAAGCCATCAATTTATATGCTAATGTCGAAAAGGTATCTATCGGATATATGCAAGCAGGAGCAAGTGCTGTTTCTGTTCTTACTGATACCGAATTTTTTGGTGGTAAAAACGAAGATTTAAGAACGGTAAGAAAATTCAACTATTGCCCAATCCTTAGAAAAGATTTTATTTTTGATGAATATCAAATTGTCGAAGCTAAATCAATTGGTGCTGATGCTATTTTATTAATTGCTGAGATGTTAGAAGAAACTCAAATCAAACAACTCAGTCAATTCGCTCAATCTCTAGGCTTAGAGGTACTTATGGAAGTCCACAGTAGAGATGAATTATCTAAAACAAATGATTTTATTGATTTAATTGGTATTAATAATCGCAATCTAAAAACTTTTAAAGTAGATACGCAAACAACCTTAGATATTTTGCCTTTTATTTCTAATGAAAAAGTAAAAATATCTGAAAGCGGAATATCTAATGCTCAAACAGTTGCTCATTTGAAAGAACAAGGATGTGACGGTTTCTTAATTGGTGAACACTTTATGAAAGATGCTCAACCACATAAAAAATGTGCTTCGTTCATCAAGGAAGTAGAAAGAATCATTTTTAATAAAAAAGTGAATATCTAAATGATTATTAAGGTCTGTGGATTAAAATATAATGAAAACATTTTGGCTATTCAATCTTGTCAACCAGATTGGGTAGGCATGATTTATTATCCTCAATCTAAAAGGCATATTGATACTGCTACAATTGATAATACTATAAAAAATTCAAAAACAACTTCCAAAGTTGGTGTATTTGTCAATGCTGATTATGATAAAATAATTGAAATTGCTAATGATTTGGGATTAACACACATACAATTACATGGAGAAGAAAGTCCTGAATTATGTAGTCTATTAAAAAGTCAATTTACCATTATTAAAGCCATTCCCATTAAGGATACTATTAATAATAATGAATTGAATAAATATATAAATCATATAGATTATTTTTTATTTGATACCCAAGGGAAAAAAAAAGGAGGCAATGGTATATCATTTGATTGGAATATTTTAAAAGAATACCACTTGGATAAACCTTTCATTCTTGCTGGAGGCATTTCTATTAATAATATTAATGAAATAAAAAAAATACAACACCCTCAATTCAAAGGTGTGGACATCAATTCTAAATTTGAAATTGAAGCAGGTTTAAAAGATGTCCAATTAGTAGAACAATTTATAAAAGAATTAAGAATTTATGCAAAAAATTCAAATTAACGACGATGGATTTTATGGAGCATTCGGTGGAGCATATATCCCAGAAATGCTTTATAAAAATGTAGATGATTTAAAAAATCAATATTTGAAAATAATTGAATCAGATTCTTTTCAAAAAGAATACCATCAATTATTAAAAGACTACGTGGGGCGTCCTTCTCCATTGTATTATTCTAAGAATTTATCTCAGAAATACAATGCTAAAATCTATCTTAAAAGAGAAGACCTCAATCATACAGGTGCTCACAAAATCAATAATACCATCGGGCAAATCCTCATAGCTCAACGCATGGGTAAAACAAGAATTATTGCCGAAACAGGAGCAGGTCAACACGGTGTAGCTACCGCAACTGTTTGTGCTTTAATGGGTTTAGAGTGTATTGTTTATATGGGTGAAGTAGATATCGAACGACAAGCTCCTAATGTAGCTAGAATGAAAATGCTAGGTGCAGAAGTAAGAGCAGCTACTTCTGGTTCAAAAACCCTCAAGGATGCTACAAACGAGGCCATTAGAGATTGGATTAATAATCCTAATGATACTTTTTATATCATTGGTTCAGTAGTAGGACCTCATCCCTACCCTGACATGGTCGCTAAACTCCAAGCCGTCATTTCTGAAGAAATCAAAAAACAACTCCTTGAAAAAGAAAATAGAGGGCATCCAGATTACATCATTGCTTGTGTAGGAGGAGGAAGTAATGCAGCAGGTGCTTTTTATCATTATTTAAATGAAAAATCTACACAACTCATTATTGTAGAAGCTGCAGGAATGGGTATTCATACGGGTGAAAGTGCGGCAACCTCCGTCTTGGGAAGCCAAGGGATAATTCACGGAAGTAAGACTTTATTAATGCAAGATGAAGATGGGCAAATCATAGAGCCTTATTCTATTTCGGCAGGATTGGATTACCCTGGCATTGGACCTTTACATGCTCATTTAATTGATAGTGAAAGAGCTCATGTTTTTTCAGTAACTGATAAAGAAGCATTACAAGCAGGTTTGGAACTATCAAGACTTGAAGGCATTATACCTGCTCTAGAAACCAGCCATGCCCTTGCGGTTTTGGATAAAATGAAGTTCACTTCTAAAGAAATTGTAGTCATCAATTTATCTGGAAGAGGAGATAAAGATTTAGCCACTTATATGAAACATTGTTTATGAATAGATTAATTAAAACATTAGAACAAAAACCCAGTAATTTATTGAATTTATTTTTTACTGCTGGTTTCCCTTATTTAACCGATACCATTACTATTTTGAAAACACTTCAAAATTCCGAGGTGGATATTGTTGAAATAGGTATGCCCTATTCTGACCCATTAGCTGATGGAACGACCATTCAAGAAAGCAGTACTATTGCCTTGAAAAATGGAATGAAATTGCAACTATTATTCGAACAATTGAATAGTATAAAAGAAGACAATAATATTCCAATTATCTTAATGGGTTATTATAATCAATTATTACAATATGGACTAGATCGTTTTCTTGATGATTGTAAAAATGCAGGTGTTGACGGCTTGATTATTCCAGATTTACCCTTATCTGAATATGAAGCGGTTCTGAAAGATAAGTTAGAAGCAAGAGATATTGCTATTTCATTCCTCATCACTCCGAATACTTCGACAGAACGTGTTGATTTGATAAAAAGGGCATCTACTGGCTTTGTCTATGTGGTAGCAGATAACTCTATTACTGGCAAATCAAAAGACATCAGTGATGAACAAATCCAATATTTTAAAAGAACTAAAAAATTGATGGATACAAAACCTCACTTGATTGGTTTTGGAATCAAGGACAATACGTCTTTTAGACAAGCTTGCGACTATGCCAATGGTGCAATCATCGGCAGTGCATTCATCAAAGCTTTAAAAGAAATGAAAGATTTAGAACAAGAAATCCCTAAATGGGTAAAATCTATCAAGACTAACGAAGTAATTCCTAATTCCTAATTCTCATTTTATAATTTTAAATTAATAATAACATGATCATTCAATTAGATAATAAAATAACAGAAAAGCAATTTCAAAATATAGAATCTGCTTTAATGAATATACAATACAAAACACAACATATCAAAACACAATTCAAGGAATATTTAGTCTGTATTGGTAAAAAAGAATTTGATATTCGTTCTATCGGCAAACTAGAAGGAATCGAAGATATTCACCGTGTAAGCGACCAATATAAATTGGTGAGTAGCAAGTGGAAAATTGGTAAAACAATGGTCGATGTAGATGGTGTGAAAATCGGTAACGGTCACTTCGAAATGATGGCGGGGCCTTGTTCAATCGAATCTGAAGAACAAATCAGAACTATCGTTGCCCACTTGGTTAAAAACAACATCAAAATCATGCGAGGAGGTGTATATAAACCAAGAAGTTCTCCTTATTCATTTAGAGGTCTAGGAATTGACGGCTTAAAAATATTCCATGAAATTTGCCAAGAAAATGGCATTAAAATCGTAACTGAGGTCATGCAGGTTTCACAAATAGAACCCATGCTTCCTTATGTTGATATTTTCCAAGTAGGTGCTCGTAATTCTCAAAATTTCAACTTACTCGATGAATTAGGGAAAGTAGATAAACCCGTTTTATTAAAAAGGGGAATGAGCGGTACTATTGAAGAGCTTCTTCAAAGTGCTGAGTATATTTTTTCTAATGGAAACGAACGCATTATGCTCTGCGAAAGAGGCATTCGTACCTTTGAAAAAGCCTACCGCAATACTCTTGATTTAAATGCAGTAGCTGTATTAAAAGAAAAATCTCATCTTCCTGTCATTGTTGACCCTTCTCATGGTATAGGCATCAGAAAATATGTTGAGCAAATGAGTCTTGCAGGTATCATGGTCGGTGCTGATGGTCTAATCGTCGAAGTACACCCACAACCAGAAATCGCTTTCTCTGATGGTCAACAAAATTTAAACTTTCCTGAAGCAGAAGTCCTTTATGGTAAAATACAAAAGACTAGGGAATTAGTGAACGAGTTTTAGTTGGACTATTATTCTTATTGTATGATACAATTTATTATATTCAATATAACAAATATTCTTTGTACCAATAATGAATGATGATTTTATTATAAAAATAAAAAGTAAAAAGTTTGAAGAAGCTTCAATACTTTTTAAAAGTGATATTATTAAATATCATGACATTATTGTAGAAAAAGCATATGAAGATGAAGATATAATCTATATTTCTTTTTATAAGTTTATGCTAAATACTAATAATAAAAATGCTCAATTACATTATTTATTAGCAGAATTATTGACTATTGTTTTTAATTTTTTACCTAATGGATATCTCTTAGCATACAAATATATTAAAATAGCTAGAACACTTGATTCTAACAATTTATCTTATAAAGAATTTATCCTATTATTTAATGAACTACCTGAAAAATATTTATTAGATAAAGAAGCTATTCATATAGCAAGAGAAATTTTAACCATAGATAGTAATAATGTTACAGCAAAGAATTGCTTAGGAAAATTTAAGAAATAACAAAAATTATTTATTATATTAATTTAGTTTAATCCTCAAGCTTTAATTTTTTCACTCTATTCCTCAATAAACATTAAGGTATTAAATCCTTAGCTTAAATTTTAGGCCATTTTTTATATAAATACCTTTAATTTATCTTAATGAATTATCCATTAATAACAGTACCTAAAAGTTTAAATCAGAATTTTAGCTCGATGAATTTAGATGAGGCTAAAACTTATTTTGAATGGTTCGAAAACATTAAAAATAATAGATTGGAATTATTGTGTAGAGAAGTTTTTGGAAAAGCTCCTTATTTAAAAGAGGAAGGACTTATGCCTTTATATTATTTTTTGAGAAAAAACATATATCATGAAGGAGCTACTTTTGAGAAAACAAGTTCCCCTCATGAATTGGATAAGCCCTTTTTTGATGAACATTTATACAATGTTTCATTAAATTATTTTCAAATAAAAGAACCAACAAAATCAATTTGTTTTGACATTAGTATTTATTTAGGTGAATTATTAATACAAAATATTAAAAACTGTCGGTGGGATTATGAAAAAAAACACTCAATTAATGGTTATGCTAAGCCTTCTATATTCCAAAAAGGTAGACGAAATCATATAGGCGTAATAAATGTTCCAGTTTTTTTGATTTTAGATATAATAAAAGAATCTATGAATAAGTATCCACCTAAGAAAGAACCTCACTTAGTGTTTGAGAATTTTTATATAAATTGTGTAAAGATTTTTAAGGATACATCTCATAATGATTTATAATCCAATAACAAAAACTCTTTATTACTAAACAAAAAAATAATGTATAATTACTAGAATCTTTTACTCAATAACATTAGTTAGGGAACTGCT
>JAHDBK010000102.1 GCA_020630455.1 Saprospiraceae bacterium | reverse complement strand
ATGGATTCAATATGTTGGTAAAGGTTTGGATTTAGATTTAGACGAACATTGTTATGGGAATAGATTACTATCGAATAAAAGTCAAAATAAAAAATTGTTTAAAAGATATAATTATGAATATAAAAAATGGTGGAAGGGAGCTTTAGATACTTCAAAAGATAACTTGGAAAATAAAGAGGATGTAACCATTTTTACTTTTGATATAAAATCATTTTATCATTCAATAGAATTTAATTTTGATTCAATTAGTAATTCTTACCCTAAAAGGGTTAAGAAAATTTTTCTTACTGATACTCTTAACTTAATTCATGAGAAATATTACAACATTTTCTCAAAAACAAATCACCCAGAATTAAACAAACACAATGACTTTAATCCTTTACCAATTGGGTTACTGTCATCGTTTATTCTTGCTAATAACTACTTAAAAGATCTAGATGATGTTTTGATCAAAACAAAACCTGTATATTATGGAAGGTATGTGGATGATATAATACTGGTTTATAATGATTTGGAAAATACAGAAGGTAAAAGCAAAAGAATAAATTCTTTCATTAAAAAACACTTTTCTAATCTATTTACAATAGAGGGTGAAAAAGACTCCTCAAGTGATATTGTTTTTAATATTGAAAAATATTCGAATCTTAAACTTCAAAAAGATAAGGTATTTTTATATGAACTCTCCCATAAAAATTCTCCTAGTATAATTAATGTTTTAATCGAAGAACAAAAACAAAGGAGCAGTGAATATAGATTTCTTTCAGATATAAATGATATTAATTTTAGTGATTTTGAAAGTGTACTTTTTGAAAAGAGTTTTGATTTTGATGATGGAAATAAAGCAAAGTTCAGAGAACCTAATGAAGACAAATTTAAAATGGCTTCTTTTTTATCTAAGTTGACTCAAAGAATAATAGAATTTGGTTCAAATTATAAGAAGGAAGAAGTTTTAAAAGTTTATAAATTCTTTAAGGGAAAGTTTTATGTCAAGCATTACTATTTTTGGGAGAAGATTCTAACATTATTTTGGGTAAGTGAAAATTATGAATTATTCTCCAAAACTATAGATGAGATAAAAGAATCAATTAATAAAATCTCTATTGTTGAAAATTGGACGATTGATGAAAATAAAGTAAAAAGTGATTTAATAGAATATTTAAATTTAGCGGCAAAACAAGCAGTTAACCTAAACCCTACTGCGCATAAGTCTGATTTTTTAGACAAAAATATATGTACAAGAGAGCATTTTTCTAGATTTCAGTTTTTACAATATACTAAAGCAAATTCAGTACAAAATTTAAATTTATTAGATATACACGCATTGGAAAATTTAAAAGAATCACCTGAATTACTAGAACTTGAAGTTGAAAAAATTCCAACAGCTAAAAGTTTTTATTGGTGTTATTTATATAGGTTCTTTTATTTAACTTTTAATGACCTAATATCAAATGTTTCACAAGAGCAGCATCTTACTCAGTCATTAGAGCTCTATAATAAAATTAATCTTTCAACTGTTAAAAGTGAAGAAATTTGGGAAATTGAAGCTTTTGATGATTTAAGATCGGAGAATAGACATGTGTACCAAATTACCGTACCATCATTAAACGGAAAGAAAAAAAAATATAGAACATGTTTGATTAATCAATTTGTTAATTCTAAAAACTTTTTGAATAGCTTGAATGGGAAACCTCAATTTGGTGAGTATAGAGCAAGAAGTCATAGGGAGAAATTAGATAATATTGCAACTGTAGAGAATTTAGATTTAGTTGTAAAACCTGAATTAGCATTGCCTTACCCAGCGTTGTATTCACATGTTTCTCATAGTAGTAAAAATGGTTATTCCTTAAATTCAGGAATTGAATTTATTTCATCCAAAACTACTGGTTACAATTTCATAATTACGACACTACCTTGTCGGGTAGACGAAACATTTATGGATTGTATTCCAATAATAAGAATTAAGAATCAGTATACATATAGTGAAATCATTGAAGTTGAAAAAGTAAATAGTAATAAATTAAGAACTCCCATTTTGAAAAGCAAAGTGTTTTTTCTTTTTAGATGGAAAGGTCTTTATTTTTCTAATTACTATTGCTTTGAACTCACTTCTATTGAAGATAGATCAATCTTTAAGTCTTTTGTAGATTTGATAATTGCACCGATATGGAATCGTGATGGGCATTATTTTAAATCTATAGCTAATTCTTTAGTTAGAGATATACATTGTTATTATTTGCAATCTAATACATCTGAATTTCCTGACACAAGAATTTCACAACCTACAAAATCTATATATATAGAAAAAGCAACTGTCTCAGGAGGAACTATAGAAGATAGTAGACATAACTTTAATCTTGTAATCAGTGATCTTGAAATAGAAAGACTTCGTCATTTTCAAACCTTAAATTATAGCGAAACTCAAATAGAAGAGTTTAAGAAAAAAAACATCTACAAACCGTTGCCACCTGATTGGAATTATGGTAATGTGCAAAAAAGAATTAATGGAGAATCAATGACGCCTGATAAGGAAATTGATTTACCTTTTTAGGCTAATGTACAATTACAGCATTGCTTTCACCAGTAAGTTTGGTAATTGGGGGATTTTTATCAAATTTTAAATTAGTCCAGTATTCAGATTTTGGTCTAGGTATTTCGTGTTCTTCACAAATCTTTCTTAAAGTATATTCTTTCATTTCAAATTCCTCAGATAACTTAGTAATCCGAGTATTCTATATTCTATAGTCTACCATCTAGTTCTTTTATGGTTATATTTTTCATGCGATTAATTATTTAAGTCTAAATATTTTAATTGAAAACATGTTTTTTTGCTTCAAAAAGGCTTTAAAATGAGTAAATTATTATCATAAAGTTGATAGAAATATTAAAGTTTTTTTTAGCAAAAATGGCTGAAAGGTCTTTATCTACTAGGCGTAGGGGTGGCTACATAGAGAAGAGGAATCAAAATTGTTAAATATTTTGGAGAATAAGAGCTAATTCGTTTTATAAGATCCTAAAAGTTTTAACTTAAATCATTTAGAGGTATCATCCAGATATTATCATTCTAATCTCGTTTTTGTTTATGATCAATGAGGTGTTATGAGAATGATTAGTTGTTTTAACTAGATAAATAGTTTTGGTAGCTATGTCAAAAGCTTCTTGTGCGGAATTATAAAATTATTGAAACGTATTCAATAATGTTGTATTGAAATTATTTCTATTTTTTTACATTAAAATATATCTAGCAGGTTTATCCAAAATGCATTATCCGTATTAAAGAGAAAATGAGATGTCAAAAAGAATTACTTAGCGTCCCTTAGGTTTCATTATTCTTTTATTTTTGCTTTAATGAAAACATCATATCTCCGTTTGCATGTGGAATATTTTTCCAAGCGATTTTGCAATTTCAAGTAATTGTTTCTCTTTATGTATTTTATTTAATTCAACCCAAGAATCTCTTTTTAATACTTCTAGTTTTGATCTATTCATTCTTTATTGGTACTAAGGGATATAGTATGTCCTCGTTCCTTTAAGAGACAAACAGAGATGAAATCATACTTATTGTTGTGATGCGTTTTTTATCAGATTTTTGAATTAAATATGCTGAATTCAATTATCTAAAGATTATCAATTATTTTTTTTGCTAAATTATTTAATTCTTTATCATCATAGAAACATGGCTCTTTTGAATTACTTTGGTAGTTTGTCATTATACTAAAGAATATGTTTTTATGTTTTACATGTAAATTTTTATTGTTTTTGCTAAACGTATTTACTCCTGTTTTATAAACATCAAAAAATGCTTCATCTCCAACTTTTGAATTATTTGTAATTGATCCTTTTGAGTTGTTTTGCTTGAATAAAGCTAAATGTACTTCAGCTAATAACCCAGATTTTTTTTCGATAAATTTAATTTTAATTTCCTGTTGATGTTTATTTTCTTTAAGTTTAAGTGAGTAGTTACAATCCGAAATGGTAAATGTCGGAAGCTTAGAATCAATAAAGCATATTGAAGAAAAATCTCCTTTTTTAAAAATTGATTGACAATCAAAATTCTCAATTCTCCAACTATGGTTCTTTAAATTTAATTGATAATCATTGTTTACTGTTTGCTTATGAATTTTTTCATTTTCACAACCTAATACGACGGCTAAACAAAAAAGTTTTATTACAATGTATTTCATTTTGGAAACTATTTTAAAATATTCAACTATTTGTTTTAACGACTTCCTTTTTATGTGTATTTAATTTAAAAGCATGTATTTGATTGACTTGGAGAGATCTATGAAACCGATTTTATTACTTCATATTTTGACATTAAATCAGTAAAAACTACAAAAGTTAAATTACTAATTTTAATTAATTTTTTAAGGGCTTTTTCTTTAATCCATCAAATCTAGCAAGTATAGTTATATATAAGTACAATTGTTTTCGAAACGAAAAAATTTAATTCGTAAAAACGTAATAATTACTAAAAGTGTCCAACTTATTACTTTTAACAACAATATACATGTTTCGATTAGTTTTATTCTAACAAAAAAACTTGTGATAAACAATTGAATTACATTCCTCTTATTTATTTCCATTTATGTATCTCTCAAGAAGAAGATTATTGTTCCCAGCAAGGTATTACTAAGGTTTGGGTTGTGTAAGAAAAACGTTCGTTTACCTGCACTCCTAGATATGCCCCCGAAATGGAACTATTTGTGCAAATAAATAGTTTACTTAATTATACGTTAGATTCACTATTTAAATGCACAAATAATGAAAATAGGATATGGTAGGACATCAACAGCAGACCAGAAATTAGACTTACAGATAGATGCTCTCGAAAAATATGGCTGCGACCAGATTTACTCTGAAAAGAAAAGTGGGGCTATTCGAAATAGACCAGAACTCGATAAGATGTTAAGTTCACTGCGTTCGGGGGATGAAGTGGTTATATGGAAACTGGACAGGATGGCAAGGTCGCTCCAACACCTCATTGAAATTGTAGACATTATTCAATCAAAAGGTGCTGGTCTGGTAAGTCTACAAGATAATATTAATACCACTACGGCTTCTGGTAAATTAGTGTTCCATATGTTCGGAGCATTGGCAGAATTTGAAAGGTCTCTAATTTCTGAAAGAACCAAAGCAGGTCTGGAAGCTGCCAAATCAAGGGGTAGAAAACTGGGTCGTCCATTTGGACTATCCAAAAAAGCAGAAGAAAAAAGTAGATTGGTGCAGTCATATTATGAAGAAGGCAAGTTATCAGTTACAGAGATTTGTGATGTAGTCGGTATCAGTAGACGGACATTTTATAACTACTTAAAACGACGTGAAGTAACATTGCTTTCTGAATCTTAGATAATCTAATATTTATCTGTCTTTTTCTCTACTTCAATGTATTTATATTAAAGAAGAAGATGGAGATATTAGTTACACCTCATGCCCATACGACAGAACAGAAAATAGCCCTTAACAAATTCCAGAAGAAAGCCATAGCTACGGCTCACCAAGTCCGTAAACTTCATTTTCCTAACAATTCTAATATCCAATTCATCAGAGGTTCATATTGCCGAACGGCAATAAATGATATTTATGGGTATGTATGTCAATTTGCAATAACAATGGATTCTGATGTCAAACCTAAGTACAGTTTATACATTTATCACGATGTTGAAGATGATGTTATTACTATGTTCATAGGTATGTATGGTCAATTAGGTGCTGTAACATTCCATGCGGTACAAGGTTATACCAACTTATCTTGGTTCGACCGAGAAATAGAAAGAGCAAATTTTATGGATAATTATGACGTAAAATTTGTTTTTACTTATAATTTTAAAGCACTCCCAGAGGGGGTATTGAATTAAAATACCCCCTCCACTGTATCCCTGAAATGTATTAAAAAAGCTACCCCCGTATGGTATGCCCTGACCCTTGCTACATATTTTGGTTGACCCCATTCCAATTTTCCGCCAAAATTTTTTTCCAGATATTTTTCACCCGTTTTTAAACTACTATCTGGTAAAATTTAACATCCAAGGATAAGTCCGTATCTTACCCACAATTCCCCGAAATAACATTGTTTATTGAACTAAATGATATGGAATAGCATATGATAACAGGCGAATTAAAATCACAAGTGGATGGCATCTGGGATGCATTTGCAGCAGGTGGTGTGGTGAATCCACTGACGGTAATAGAACAAATGACCTACCTAATATTCCTACGTAGACTGGATGAGCAGCAACAGCTACAAGAGAAAAAGGCAAATCTGGCTGGCATCCCCATCAAGACCGTCGCTTACAAAAAAGACCAGAACGATTTCAGGTGGGACAACTTTAAGAATAAAGACCCAGAAACCATGTTCGACCTATTTACCAAGCCACAGGTGGATAAGGATAATCTGACGGTATTCGAACACATGAAGAATCTGGGGGCTGATAATGGTGTCTTTGCTAAGTACATGAAAGGGGCAACCTTTATGATACCAACCGCCCGATTACTCGACCAAGTGGTGCAGTTAGTGGATAAGATAGATATGTCAGAGAAAGATACCAAAGGAGACCTATACGAATATCTTTTATCTAAGATAGCGTCTGCTGGTCGTGCAGGTCAATTCCGTACTCCCCGACATGTTATAGATATGATGGTCAAGATGATGTCCCCGAACAAGGAAGATGTGATATGTGACGTGGCTGCGGGAACTTGCGGGTTCTTAATTGGATGTGCAAAGCATATTCAGGAAGAACACAACGACTGGTTTATGGATAAGAAGTTTCGCAAGCATTTCAATGATGTGATGTTCAACGGAATAGAATTTGACCCCACCATGTTGCGTATAGGTGCTATGAATCTCCAATTACATGGAATAGACCAACCACTGCTACGGGGAACAGATGCACTCAGTGAAACAAATGCAGATATAAGAAATGACTATACTCTAATATTAGCCAATCCCCCGTTCAAGGGAACACTCGATAGTGATAGTGTAGAAAAATCATTGACCCAGACTTGCAAAACGAAGAAAACAGAATTACTATTTCTGGCATTGATGCTACGTACCTTAAAAATAGGTGGTCGATGTGCCGTCATCGTACCAGATGGTGTCCTATTCGGGGGGAGTAATGCACATACGGCTATACGTAAAGAGATAGTAGAAAATCATAAACTGGATGCGGTCATAGATATGCCATCTGGTGTTTTCAAGCCTTATGCAGGAGTCAGCACCGCTATATTAATATTTACCAAAACGGGAAGCGGTGGTACGGATAAGGTATGGTTCTATGGGATGAATGCAGATGGGTACAGTCTGGATGATAAACGAAATGAAATAAAAGATAATGACATCCCCGACATATTATCCCGATGGTCTGATAGAAAAAAAGAATCCAAAAGAGCCAGAACTGACCAAAGTTTCTTAGTACCTATATCTGAAATACAAGGAAATGATTATGACCTAAGTATCAATCGCTACAAGGAAATTGTCTACGAAGAAATTGTCTATGATTCTCCTTCGCAGATCATAACAGATATAAAAGCACTTGATAAAGAAAGGTCGGATGCATTAGCTGAATTAGAAAAATTAATAGCGGGATAAGATGGCTTGGGAAGAAGTAATATCGGGTGAAATTATTGATGTAAGAGACGGTACACACGACTCTCCAAAATATGTCGATTCTGGCTATCCACTTATCACGTCAAAGAATTTAAACAATGGTCAAATTAACTTCGAGCCTGTTAGTTATATAAGTGAAGAAGATTATCATAAAATAAATAAAAGGTCACAAGTTCATATTGGAGACCTTTTGTATTCAATGATAGGAACTGTGGGTAGTATGGCGAGAGTTAAAGAAGAACCAAATTATGCAATAAAGAATGTAGCCTTATTTAAATTTTCAGACCATAAATTAAATTCTGATTATTTCTATTACTTAATGCAATCGAAAATAATAGAAAGACAAATAAATAAGCAACAAAAGGGTGGAACACAAAAGTTCGTATCTTTAAAAATATTAAGAAATTTAAAAATCCCACTTCCCCCTTTACGCATCCAAAAAAAGATAGCAGCCATACTCGATGCTGCCGATAACTACCGCCAAAAAACAAAAGCCCTTATCGACAAATACGACCAACTGACCCAGAGTATTTTTCTGGATATGTTTGGTGACCCTGTTAGGAATGAGAAGGGATGGGAAGTAGTAAAGTTTTCTGAAATGGGTCTATGTGAACGTGGTAAATCTAAACATCGTCCACGTAATGCACCAGAATTATTAGGTGGGGACTACCCATTAATCCAA
The DNA here is from genome assembly GCA_020630455.1 of Saprospiraceae bacterium. Taxonomy (GTDB): domain Bacteria; phylum Bacteroidota; class Bacteroidia; order Chitinophagales; family Saprospiraceae; genus JAHDCE01. Next base: position 1,556 of record JAHDBK010000102.1, on the reverse strand, counting down.
ACAGGAGATATAGCTAACGCAGACGATTACATTCTAAAATATAATTCCACCTATTCTGAATTGGGTTTAAAGCAAAGTAGGATTTGGGAGAAAGGAACATTGTGTATTACAATTGCAGCTAACATAGCTAAAACAGGTATATTGACATTTGATTCTTGTTTTCCAGATAGTATTGTTGGATTTACTCCGAATGAAAATTCTAATTCAATTTTCATACAATCTTGGATGTCATTTCTTCAAAAAATAATAGAAGATAAAGCACCAGAGTCAGCACAAAAAAATATAAATCTGGCAATACTTAGAGATTTGGATATCATAAAACCACCAATAGAATTGCAGAATAAATTCAAACAAAGAATAGAGTTTTTATCAAAGAATAAAACAATTTTGAAAGGAGAAATTGATAAATCAGAAACCCTTTTCCAATCACTTTTACAAAAAGCCTTTAAAGGAGAATTAATTAAATAGACCATGAGTAATTTCGATTTTCTAAAAGTTAGCTACGCTAACCTGTATCGTACCACGGTACGGGCAGAGAGTCGTGTATTTACAGAACCTAAGAATGCAGCACATTCATGCAGGTTAGCATTAGAAGAAGCGGTGCATCTAATCTATCAGGAAGAACGATTTGAGATGCCATTCGATACTCGTCTCGCTAATCTGATGAGAGAACAGGATTTCAAAATCACTATACCCGAAAGTGTATACGTTGGGGTGTTTCACTATACACGTAAAATAGGTAATGATGGGGCACATTATGGGTCGACAGTACGGGGAAAAGATGCACTGGTCAGTATAAGATACTTGTTTGATTTTTTAAAATGGTTTGCTAATCTCTATGCTGATATTGAACCTGAGTTACCAGATACTTTTGATAAATCATTTATACCCAAAGTTGGTGCTGACAGAGTAGCACAACGAAAACAAAAGGAACAAGCAGCAGAACGTGAAAGAGAGAAGAAGGCATTAGAACAAAAGAATGCTGAAATATTAGCTGAAAATGAAAGGCTGCGTTTGGAAGCAATGCAGACCCAACAAGCATTTGAAAAATACAAAGTAGAACAAGAAGCTGCAAAACAAAAAATACAATCCCAGAAACAACAACGTAAGAAGAAACTCAGCAGTGAGTACAATGAATCTGAGACTCGTGAACATCTGATAGACATTGCACTCAGAGAAGCAGGTTGGAATAATTTACGTGATGGATATGAAATTGAGTTCCCCGTAACGGGAATGCCTATTACCCCAGATAATCCTAATGGCAATGGTTATGTAGATTATGTATTATGGGATGACAATGGCTTACCACTGGCAGTCATAGAAGCCAAGCGTACATCCGTTGACGTTGATGCAGGTAAGCATCAGGCGTTTTTGTATGCCAATTGTTTGGAACAAAAATATGGTCAGCGACCCGTTATCTTTTATAGCAATGGTTATAAGACGATGCTGTGGGATGATGCTTTTTATGGTAATCCCAGACGTGTCTATGGTTTCTACACCAAAGAAGAATTAAAGTGGGCAATACAGAAACGTAGCACCATTAAAGACATTAGAAA
>JAHDBK010000101.1:6731-9848 GCA_020630455.1 Saprospiraceae bacterium | reverse complement strand
AGGAATACCTTGGCTAGATCCATTCCAATATCTTTAAGTTCTCGTTTTTCTAGTTTATTATTCATTCTCCAACGAATAGCAATTTCTCTACCTGCTAAAATTCCAATAAATACCCAAGTAGTACTCATTGGTACATTATTCATTTCTTTGAAGTAGAACAATACGAGGCCATAAATAAAATCAATCACTGTTGCTGAGCGTACATCTGTAGTATTGGTTTTCGCTTTTACAATTTTTTGAATAGCACCACCTTTTGAATAAAAAATAAAGGCTAACATTCCTAATAATATTCCTAATGAAATTATTAATTCTGTTACAGATAATGACCTTGGTAGATATACATATATATTGGCAAAATCTTGAGCCAACCACATCGTCCACAAAAATCCTGTAGAACACCATTGAAGAACCGTCCACATTTTGCGTTCATTATCTTGTATAGGGTTTTGAATATTTCTTTTTTCAAATATCTTTGTTATTAAAAAATATACAACTATCGCTGCCAAAAATGCTACTACATATCCCATCATAGACTTGGTCAACATACTTTCTAAGCCCTTGGGTTTGAAGAATGTCAAAATCAAAAATGAAGTACTTACTGGAATCCCCCATCTGGTAACAAACATCAAAACCAAAGGGGGCAATACATAAAACCATTGCATGGGTTGAGGCAATGGGTATTTGGGATTATCCATATTATAACTGTCTTCTGCATCTCCAATCAACCTTTGATAAGATACATCTCCGCCATATTGATACCAACTGTATATTAAAGTTGCTGTCAATATACTACCTGCAAAAATCCACAATACCCACCATTTTTTATCCTCATTAGAACTCATAAAGGTTCCAAGAGTTTGGATAACATCATTTCCAATTACGGAATAAGAGGCCAAAATAAAGCCTAACCACATGAATAACAAAGTTGGTTCCATCGTTATTTTTTTATATTTTTAGAATGCTCGTCAAAGATAATGTAGTTATTTCTATTTACTTACAAATCCTTTGCAAAAAGCGTGAATTAAATTCCTTGTACTTCTAAATGAATCCATTATTTCTTCTTCTGTTCCATTTGCGGCATCTGGGTCGGGAAAATTATAGTGAATTCTTTTGCCTGAACCTATAAATACAGGACAAGATTCATGAGCTCTATCACAGACCGTAATTATATAATCATGTTCTATATCTTTATATTCATCTACATGATTAGAAGTGTGATGACTAATATCAATTCCTACTTCTTTCATTATGATTATAGATTTGGGATGAACACCATGAGGAGCTGTTCCAGCACTATAAATTTGAGCATTTGGGAGCAAAGACTGAAGAAATCCATGAGCCATTTGGCTACGACAAGAATTCCCTGTACAAAGTATTAAGATTTTCATATAATTATGATTATCGTATAATTATACAAAGGTCTTGAATTGATAAATCATTCATACTATGGATAACATTAAGTTATTGTTAATTAAGAATATACTAGATGTTAGATAATTAGACTATAGACTATAGACATTAGACTTTTTATTAATGCAATAAAGAAAATTCTTTATTGCTTAATAGACATTATTACAAAAAATTAATTATCATTAAAATAAAAACAAAAAAAAGATAAAGAAAATTCTTTATCTTTTAAGTAAGTAGTTGTTTAATAAATTAATAAGGTCTATTTAATTTCTTGAATTTCTAAATTGTTTGAGTCCCCACGCATACTTTCTTTCAAAATCTTCATTGGCATTTTTACCCATAATTTTGAGGACTTCTTCGTCGAAATATAGCATTTCAACCATTTTAAGACTATTAATAACTATTTGCTCTGTTGTTTTATATGAAACCAACATCCCACATGAAGAAGAAACATAATCTTTATTTTTAGTAGTATTAATACTAATAATTGGAATACTTAATTCAAAAGATTTAATCACTGCTGTTTTAATATATTTCTCGGTTGGGTGAATCGTAAGTAGATTGAATTTATTCTTAAATATTTCATGTTCATTAAAAAGAGTAATAATCATACAATCTAGAGGAACCCTGTATTCAAGAGAAATTGTTTGCAGTATATTATGAGACTGTTCTGTATCATCCTCAATGCACCAAATGAGTTTAATTCTTTTTTGATGTTTAGGACTTACGTTGTTGTAGAACTCAGAAAAAATACGCAATGCCTTCTTTTTCTCTTCCGTATTCAATAAACTTGACATTACTACTATTCCAAAGTTTTTCTTCATATTATTTTTAAGTATTTAGTTATATTTACATTAATGATAATGAAAGAATCATACCAAAATAAATGAACAAATCAAGGAAAATCTATAATTCGTGACAGCACAAATAATAAAACACTAAAAAACCGTAGCTTTATAAAAAAAAATCTTTATTCAAATTATATTAAATTATATATATCATTATGACAAAAAATATCTTTTTTATTAGTTTATTATCCCTTTTCATATATATTCCATTACAATCCCAAAACTTCAATGGTACATGGTATGGCGTTTTAAAGATTCAAAACACACAATTGCGTATTAATTTTAATGTTAATTGTGTTAATGATGAATGTACCACTACAATGGATAGTCCTGACCAGGGAGCCAAAGATTTACCTACCGATAAAACGCTAATTGATGGCAATGAGATAACTGTTGAGATGACTGCCGCTAATATGGTTTATCAAGGCACATATATAGAAGACAAAGCTGTAATTGAAGGTACTTTTAGTCAAAATGGTAGAGATATGCCACTACTTCTTAGTCAAAAAGAAGTAGAAAAAGAAATCATCCCTAGAAAACAAGAACCTCTTGAATTTCCTTATCATGTAGAAGATATTGAATTTAAAAATAAAAAAGATGACATTACATTATCTGGAACTTTGACATTGCCCCAAGAGAATAAAGTCAACAAAATAGTAATCTTAATTGCTGGGTCTGGTGCTCAAGATAGAAATTCAGATTTAGGCTTATTGAATCATCGTCCTTTTTTGGTTTGGTCTGATTATTTAACCCAAAATGGTATTGCTGTTCTCAGATATGACGAAAGAGGCGTAGCCAAATCAGAAGGAGAGCATGAAAGTGCAACAAGCTTTGATTTGTCTAAAGATGTAGATGCAGC
>JAHDBK010000101.1:0-6631 GCA_020630455.1 Saprospiraceae bacterium | reverse complement strand
CATCTTAAAAAAATCTATAAATACGTCAAAAAAACACAAAATCTCAACGACAACGAATATTCAACAGGTCTAAAAACGCTTTTATTAAAGAATTATAAAAAATATAAAAAAGACTTGAGCGAAGAAGATCAACAAAAAACTTTTGAAGCGGAACTACAAGCCTACTCAAGTCCTTGGATTCGATATTTTCTGAATTATAATCCTCATGACAAATTAAAGACTCTACAAATTCCCATTTTTGCCCTGAATGGCACTTTAGATTGTCAAGTTAGTTGTGATGAAAATTTAGAAGGAATTGAAAAGTCTCTAAAAAAAGCAAAAAACAGTCAATATAAAATCAAAAAGTATGAAAAACTCAATCACCTTTTACAAGAAGCATATACAGGTGCTGCAATGGAATATGGTATGATTGAAGAAACAATCAACCCCCAAGTTTTAAAAGATGTTACTGAATGGATTATTAAATTATAGATAAGTAGACAATAGACTATAGATATTAGACTTTTTAAACAAGTAAATAATAAAGAAATTTCTTTATTATTCAACAAAATCTAAACGTTGTATTGATATACATTTAGATATGGAACGCCTTTGTTCTAATGATAATTGATTATAAGGCATATCATATTGTTCTTTAGCCCAACGAGTTTTGATTTTTTCTTTGGCTATTTCAAATGACATGATATAGTGAAAATAATCATCAAAAATTGCATTTTTATCCATATTTAAAATACACAAATTACTATCCTTTTTATACATTAAATCAAATAAAATATTCACTAATTCCTCCTTTACAATACTATTTTCATTAATATAAATTTGACCATTATCATTAATTCTAATATTAATGTGATGATTATAATCTGATTTCATTTGTGATACCTCTATTAAAGGTAAAGACATATTAAAAACATCATCTACTAATTCTCTATAAGGAATTTTAGTAAAAAGGTTCTTATATACATCACCCTTTAATACATAATTTATAGATTCCATATCATGATATTCATAATAGACTTTAAAAAGCATATTTTCTAATAATGCAATATGTAATTCATCAACATATTTCATTTTGACATTTTTGTCTATATATATTACAGGAATAATACGAGAGCGTTTTTCTTCAGGTAAACTATTTCTTTTCTCTTCTAAATACCCATTTAATATTTCACTATCAATACTTTTCATCGGTTTTTCATTATCATAAAAAAAGTATTGTGCATCATCATTATTTTCATTATTAATAATATAAATTTTCCAATCCAAAGAACGATCATTTCGAATAGTATGAATCGCCTCTTGATTTTTAGAAAAAGGTAAATCTATATTATACTTATAAACTAAATCTTTATCCAAAATTTGCTTATTAACTTTATTATAATCAATAATATGAATATTTGCCATTACAAATGATATGACCAAAAATGAAATAAATGTTATCCCCATCCAAACTCTACTCTTCTTTTTATATATGCGTCTAATGGTCATAAATGAGTGATAAAACAATATTAAATTCATCAATATGAATAAGTATCCATAATCCTTATAAAAACTAATGGTATCATCTCCAGAAATAGGCATCATCATTACAATTATAGATATTAAATAGCCTACCTTTGCATACCATGCAACTGTGTTCCATGATAACATTCTATTATCAACTATAATGCTTAACCTCCTGTTTTTACTTTTTTCTTGAAAGGCTTTTCTTGGTCTATCCAAACAAAATCCTATGGTGATTGATTGCCCTATAATTAAAGCTAAAAAAGCGAAATTCCAATTATAAAAAAAAACTTCTTCAGGGTTAAAAACCCATAAACTTCCTGTCATAGCAATACTAAATATCCTACAAGCTTCTCTTATCATGTACATCAAACCGTAAACTACAAAAGCGTAACATAATCCAAGTAAAACGCCAACAGTGAATCTTTTCTTACTTAATGGTATGGGGGCTAAATTCTTAACTTTAATGGTATTCATGGCTTTGAAATTTTGATTATATATAATTTACGAATTATGCAATAAAATTTATTTTTTATTAGACAAAAACACCATTAATATAGATTGAAGTTATTAAATCCTAAGGTAAAATAGTTACACATTCTAAAATAAGTAAAAGATAAAGATATTTCTTTATTATTTGAATGTACATCTAAAATATAATGCCTAATTTCTATTGTCTTCCTCCTTATTTATTTATAAATAATCTTTTATTAGTTTTACTAAGTATAGGCATTGCGGGTTATTGAGATATACATGGATTTCAGTACTATCATTAGCAAAGTATAGCAATATCTTTTCTATAGGACTATTTTCTTCAGCGTCTAGCAATTCTGTATTCTTTTCATTTTCAGCATAGACCAAATTGACTTTAAATTGCTCTAAAGTTGAGGTCTTTTTAGAACCTGTAAAAAAATTGACTGCCTGATAAGAAACTAAATTTGATAATTTATCAATCTCAATCTTTTCTTTTCCTCTTAATAACCAATGAACCTTTCTAATATCTAAGATTATTGTATAAATAAAAAATATTCTAACCATCCAAGAAACGATAGTAGAATATTCTGGTAAAAATTGAACATAAATGGGATACATCCACAAATAAATAACAGAAGCACCTAGAATTACTATTCTTACAATAGAAATGATTAATTCTAATTTAATACTAAAAGAAAAATAATTTCGAGGTGTGTTTCTTATCTGAATTAAGGTCTTTTGTGACTCTTGACTTACTTGGATAATATTTTCATACATGATTTAATTCATTAAAATTAAATTTATTAAACTTTTTGTATTAAAAATAGAAAAAATTATCAATAAATAGTTTAATTTTGTTTTAAAATAATTTTAATCTAATTTATGCTCAAAAAATTATTAGTAAAAAACTATGCAATCATTGAGGAAATCAATATCGATTTCACTCAAGGGTTGAACATCATCACTGGCGAAACTGGTGCTGGAAAATCTATATTACTGGGGGCTTTAGGACTGATTATGGGCAATAGAGCAGAGAGTAAAACGCTTTTTAATAAAGAGAAAAAATGTATTATTGAAGGTGTTTTTACTATTGAGCAATCATTTCATTCTTTTTTTAAGGAACAAGACATTGATTTTGAAAAAGAAACCATTATTAGAAGAGAAATAACGCCTTCTGGAAAATCAAGAGCATTTATTAATGACACCCCCACTACCCTATCGAATTTAAAAGTTTTGACTTCTGCCTTAGTAGATTTACACCAACAATTTGACACTTTAGATATTCATAATATTTCTTTTCAACTGAATATCATTGATGCCTTGGCTAAGCATAAAAATGAAGTTGAAGATTATAGAAATCAGTATAGAGCTTATTCCTTAAAAAAGAAAAAACTCCAAGACCTTATTAATAAAAATCAAGAAGCATCTAAAGAAAATGACTTTTTAGCATTTCAACTCAAAGAATTAGAAGAAGCATCTCTTATTTCTAACGAAGATGAAGATGCAGAAAATGAATTAAAAAGTCTTTCTCATGCTGAAGATATTCAGAGAGTATTAGGAAATGTGCATCAACAATTAACTGAAAATGAAATTTCTTTACAATCCCAATTAAAAGATTTGTCTTATGAGTTGAATAATATCATAAAATTCAATTCTAAAATAGAGAATATCCAAGATAAATTGGATTCCATTACTCTTGATTTAGAAGATCTAAGTGATGAGATTCAAAGCATTGCTGAAAATACAGAACTAGACCCTGAACGCATTTCAGAGATTAGAGAACGTTTAGATATTATATATAGATTACAAAATAAGCACCAAGTACAATCAGTAGATGATTTATTAGCAATTCAATCCAATATTTCTAATCAATTGAATACTTTTGACAACTTATCTAATGATATTTTACAATTGAGTAATGAAATAGCCGAAGACAAGAAAAAGTTGACCCAAATTGCTCAAAAAACATCCAAAAATAGAAAACTAATTATCCCTCATTTTGAAGCAAAAATAAAGGAATTGCTTTATCAATTGTCCATGCCTTTTGCTCAATTAAAAGTAGAAATCAATCAAAGTGAAGAATTGAGTATAAATGGATTAGATCAAGTAGAATTTTTATTTGCTGCCAATAAAGGCAGCCAATTAGAAAGTATTAAAGATGTTGCTTCAGGTGGTGAATTATCTAGACTGACACTTTGTGTCAAATCACTAATAGCAGATGCCCTAGAATTACCTACTATGATTTTTGATGAAATTGATAGTGGTGTATCTGGAGATGTCGCTTTAAAGATGGGACAAATTATCAAAAACCTTGCTATTGAACACCAAATCATTACAATTACACATACTCCTCAAATAGCCGTACAAGCTGATAGGCATTTTTATATTTATAAAAATCATGAAGGCGATAAAACGAGTACAAGTATCAAAACATTGGATAAAAAAGAACGCATCAATGAAATTGCAATCATGCTAAGTGGTTCTCCTCCTTCTTCCAATGCTATTAAGAATGCTAAGGAATTAATTGGTTAATTATATTATAATATCTAACTAACTATCTACAACTTTTTTAAATAAATAATTAGTAACTATAAAATAACAAATAATAGGAATGAAATAAAATAAGCCCCTTTTATAACCAGAACCTATAAACCCACCAGTTGAAAATTTACTATAATCATCATTTATTTGATAATAAATAAAAATAAAAACGATATAGGTTAAAAATATTATTCCTGTAATTGTATAAAGGTGTGCATTCTTTTTATAAAAAATTATATTTAATATTAATAAAACTAAAAATATTCTTATCGTATAAGCAAAATAAGTTTTGTGAAATAAAACAAAATTCATTTGTTTCATCATATTAGAAAATTTTATTGAATTCCAATCAAAACCACTACTAATTACCTGAGAAACATCCGCTTGTAATATATACTTCACAATTAGTTGCCATAAAATAAATGGTGCTAATGTAGAAATAGTATATAAAGTTATATTTTTATATTGTTTATTTTTCCATGTTTTATATAGTTCAAATAATCCTAAAACAAATGCAAAAGCTATGACTTCTGACCTAGTCCATAAAGCAAATGAAATAGTTAATAAACATAATATAAAATACTTATAATCATCTAATCTAAACCATCTATCATAAGATAACACAGCAATAAAAACATATACTGCACATACCGTATTACTAGAAATTAACGATTGAAATGCAAGGTATTCTGGAATAATAAGAAGCAATAATACTCCAATTATAGATAAGAAATGAGAATTGTCTTTCTTAATAAATGCATATAATGAAAAAATTATTGACAAAAAGTATATAACTGCTATAATTTTTGAACTGGCTACTTCAAACACATAAGTAATGGATAATGAATAGACAATTAAAGGTGGGTATAAAGACCTAACAGAATATAAAGGATGTTCTTTATCAAAGACTGAATTATTTATACTACCTTCTTCCCCAATTAATTTTGCTAATAAATCAAACCCATCAATAGAGTCTTGATTAAACACTGGCCAATACATGGCCTTAACAACTATACCAAATACTATAAATAAAATGATTCCACTAAAAACTATATAAGCTATATTAATCTCTATTGGATTTTTAATAAAATAACTTATACTTGATTTTAAATCATCTATGCTTTTTAATATAGTTGTTTTAATATTTCCTATAAAGTCATCATCCTTTAAAAATAATCGTCCAAAAAATAATCCATTAGCAAATAACAAAAATAAATATATAAATGCTTGGTTGTTTATTGGTATTCCTATAAAATCAAAAAACGTCATTCCATAAGACCAAATTCCAAAACCAACAGGCAATGAAAAACCAATATATTCTAATTTACTAAATTCTTTAGAAATGTTTAATAGAGCACCTAAGCCTAAAATGAAAATAAAAATGAAAATTATATAAATCATGATTTCTATCTATTTACGGGTAAAATGGTATATTCTACTGGAGAGTCAATTTTGTAATTTAATTTATCATAGCCCCAATAATCTAAAATAGCCACATGTGTATACTTGTCTTTATAAATAGATTCACGATTATCATAAATTACTTTTCGCGGGTATAAAAAGAAAGAAATATAACCAGGATGAGATAATTGATTACTTAGTTTCATAGTACTTCTTTCTGTGTTAAAATGTTTCCTATCAGGAAATAATATTATCGCATCTTCAGGAGTATTGTCTTTTACCAACTTAATATATTGGTAATTATCTTTCATTTTCACTACATACTTTTGATGAACATCTAATTCACCATATTTTCCTAATGCAAATTTTATATTTTCAACTAAAAGGTTCTTATACGTCCATCCATAGAGATTGCCTTCCCTAGTCGAAAAAAAAGCAATAAATAATACAATGATAGCAATAAAAATATTCCTTAAAAACCTTAAAGATGGAGTCATTTTGAAATTAAAAGAAGCCTTATTTTTCTTGGCAACTGGCTTTTTAATTCTCCTATTTTGTTTTTTCTTTTTTTGGGAAGACATAAGGCATTATTTGATTTTTACACCAATGCATATAAAACATACACAATAGGTTTATTATAATAATTCTTAGAGCATTTTTAAAAATTTATCACAATGATAATCAATAGATTGAGGTTTTGGCGAAATAAATA
>JAHDBK010000100.1 GCA_020630455.1 Saprospiraceae bacterium | reverse complement strand
ACACCAATACTAATTCTATCTTTTAAGAAACGAATAGAAGATTGGGTATTCCTTGATTGATAAAGAATATCAGAGTTATCCCATTGCCCTTCATTTTTTTCGAAAAGGATGTTTTGCTGGTGCTTTTTTAATATATTTTCAATATCTGCTCTTTGATTTTTTGTGTTGTCAATTTGAGCTTGTGTTTGGGTAATTAAAAATAAACTAAAAAGTGTTAGTAATAAATTTTTGTAAAACATAGCAGTATGTGAATATTATGAACAAATATGAATCCGTTAACAAATATTCAAATAATGTGCCAATATTTAATTGTTGAAAATGATAAAGAAAATGCTTTATTATTTATTTGTCTAACCAATGTTTAAAACTTTTTACTTTATCTCTACTAACTATGAATTCATGCTCGGAAGGAGGAAGAATTTGGAGTTTTATACGATTGTTGAAATAGTTTTCTAAATCAAAGGGGCAAGAGGCATTTAATTTATAAATTTAAATATTATCTCAACAAAGTAATGTCTCCAAAATACTCTTTTACCTTTCCGTCTAGAAACTTTATCTTAGCCGAATATAGAAAAGTACTAGGATTCAATACATTTCCTTTGAATTTACCATCCCATCCTAGATTGTCAATATTAGGCTCAAAATTGTTTTTTTGAAAGACTAATTCTCCCCAACGATTAAAAATTAATAGTTCTTCAATTTCTAGGACATTAGGTAAAGATGCATAAATAGTAAAGTAATCATTCATTCCATCTCCATTAGGTGAGAAAGAATTGGGAATATATACCAATCTTAAAGGGGTTACTTGGACATACATTATATCACTTGCGATACAACCATTATTATTTGTGGAAACCAATTGTATTTCGGTAGAATAAGGTGGTGCCCATTCTAATGTATTACAAATATCATCACAAGGGATTTCTCCCATATTATAAATCCATTCAAAAGTAGAAGGATTTAAGGAATAAAAAGGGTTGATTTGGATGCTTTCTCCTAGATTAATCACTAAGTCTTGACCTAGATTTACTTCAAATAATGGAGGCTCTATAATATGAATAATTTCTTCGAAAGTACATCCGTTTTGGTCTATGATTAATAAATTATAAGCTCCATTCACTAGACTATCAATATATCCAGTTTGATTTTCTATGCCATTTATATTGATAATATAAGGCGCTTCGCCATTGCTTATGCTTTCTATATTGATATAGCCATTTTCATCGCCATTACAACTTGGGTTTGCATAGTCTATATTGGCTACTATTTGTGAATTTCCCAATTCAAAAAGCTCTAAGGTTATGATACTATCACAGCCAATACTAGAAGTGAAAGTATCGATATATGTTCCACCTGTTTCGATTTCCTGATTTCCAAAATAATATATTCCCCCATTACAAATAGAATCACTCATATTGTAATTCTTTGGATTCACTTCAATGATTTTTACATTTGAGTTAACCCTACACGTATTCGAACTTAAGTGGCTAGGGTCATTGGCTAATAAATATCGGTAGTAATATAATCCAGGACCAACAGCAGAATGGGTATAAGTAAAATCAGTAGCACCTACTATATTTATCCAAGTATTACCTCCGTCAAAACTTTCTTGCCATTGAATAAAAGGAGTACTAAACTCTGTTCCAATTATTGTCGCTTCTAAATCTATAAAAGGATCATCTTCGCATACTTGGTCAACTGCTTCTGGTAATATAAAAGATTCTGGTCCACAAGCTCTAAATGAAATATTATCTAAAGCAATATCATTCCCTATTCCTCCTTCAGCATTGTTTTGTAATGAAAGTAAAACTGAAGTTTGTCCTGGAGCAGTACTAAATGAAAAACCATAGGTATTCCACTGAAAATTATAGGGAACATCTCCTGTTGAATATTGAATGTTTCCATCTATTAAAAAGGATACATTAGGGCGAATGCCATCAGCTAAATTAAAAATGTCAGCTGAAAAAACATATTCTGTATCTTCACATAATCCTTGTACTTGTTGTTGATAAAATAAACCAGGGTCATAAGAAGCATTGACCACCATCATGTATCCATTAGGGTCAGAACTGTTATCCATGATGTTTGCCCAATTTTCTGCAAAATCTCCCCAAGAACTTGTATTGTTTGATATAGTATAAGACCCATCAAGCGGAGGAGGGTTTGTTTCATAGGTATAGCCTGGTGCAATTTGTGGGTCTGGTGTCAAAATATTTGCAGTACCCGAACCAAAATCTCCATTAGTGAAAATATTTTCTCCTAAATTACCTCCGCATTGTGATGATAATTCAAGATGAAAGACAAAAAGTATTAAGAAGAAAATTATTTTTCTCATATTCAATAATAAATGAATTCATTAAACGCTACGATAACTTATTTAGAGTTTAAAGTTAGTCGAAATGTAGTGATAAAACCCATTAGTAATAAAGTCTATTCTTTAGATAAACTTTTAATAAAATAATGGTTTTAGAACTCTTTTATTATAATAAGGTATTACAAATTTACAATTTTTAGGGATTTATTCCTAATAAAAAAACTTTAAATTACATTAATATCTTTATTTCATTTTTTATTTCTTATTTTAGATTTTAAAATAAGAGCATGTTTAAATTTTAATCTTTATGATAATCAATATATTAAGAACTTGTCTTTATAAATATTTTTGAGTTTATCCCGATAAACTCAAAAATATTTATTTCGCCAAAACCTCAATCTACTGATTACCATTGTGATAAATTTTTAAACATGATCTAAGTAAATTTTTTATGAAAATATTATTTTATAAAAAGAATTCTTTATTATTTTTAATAATGTTGTTTAGTTTTTGCCTCAGTGTATTAGCTAAAGAAACTCCGTTTATAAACACATATAGTAAAACAGAATACAATGCTGGTCAATGGAATAGGGATTTTATTCAAGATAAACGAGGTAATCTCTATATAGCAAACAGTGAAGGTTTATTGACTTTTGATGGTATTAATTTTAATTTATATCCCATTAAAAATAAAACTCAAGTTCTAGCTTTAGGAATTGATGAAAACCAAAAAATATACGTAGGTGGACAAGGTGAGTTGGGATATTTTTATCCCAATTCAAATGGATTGTTGGAGTATCATTCTTTGAAAGAAATAATACCCAAAGAATACCAAAATTTTTCGGATATTAGAAAAATTTGCGTAACATCCAAAGGAGTTTATTTTAAAGAACTATTGAATATTTTTTATTTAGATTTTAATACTAATCAAATAGAAGTCTTACAAGCAGGTTCTTTAATAGATTATATTGATTTTATTGATGGTAAATTATATGTAGATACAAAAGATAAAGGAATTTTGTTATTTAATCAAGGAGCTTTTCAAAAAGTTGAGGGAGGAGATATTTTTAACGAAATGGAAGTTTCTTCATTTTTAAAATGGAATAATCAAGTTTTTATAAGTACATGGAAAAAGGGATTATTCGTTTTTGATAAGAATAAAATCATTCCTTATAATAAAAATATTAGTAAAGATATTGTCAAAAAACAGATTAAAACTGCTGTTGTAAGTCCTAAAAATGAATTGGTTTTAGGGACGGTATTAGGAGGGGTATATATCTTAAATCAAGAAGGTGTTTTGGTGGATGTTATTGATAAAGAAAGTGGTCTTAAAAATAATTTTATTGAAAAAATATATTACGATCAGTTTAATAATCTTTGGGTGGGACTAGAAAATGGAATCAATTATGTAAAAATTGGAGAACCATTCAAACTAATTAACCCTAATCCTGAACAAGAACTCATTGGTTATGCTGCAAGAATACATCAAGACGTTTTGTATTTGGCCACTAGTTTAGGTCTATATTATAAAAAAATTAATAAAGGTATAAGTTATAATGAAGAACCATTTCAATTAATGGATGGAGCGGAGGGCTTGTGTTGGAATTTGTCTGTAGTAAATGAAGAGTTGTATTTACATAAACACGATGGTTTTTATAAAGTAGAAAATCAAAATGTTCGGGCTATTAATAATAATAATGAAGGTTCTTGGATTGCTATGCCATTAAAAGGGAGTCAAGACAAGATGCTAGAAGGGACTTATTTTGGTATTAACATCTATAAAAATAATCAATTTGTAAAAACTTTAAATTTTGAGGAGTCTTCTAGGATTATTGAACAAACGGATAATGCCATTTGGATAAGCCATGATTATAAAGGAGCATTTAAAGTAGAATTCGATAAAGATAATTATGATTTAAAATCATTTAAATATTATAATCATGAAAAAGGGTTTCCAACAGATATTGATATTAATGTATTTAAGATAAATAATGAAATAGTATTTACTTCGGAACAAGGTATTTTTAAATATGATAACGTCAATGACTCAATTGTTCCTCATAAAGTGCTAAATGATATTTTTGAAAGTAATTCTTCTTTAAAAAGATTGGTTCAAGATAATAGAGGGAATTTATGGTTTGTAGAAGACAAAAAAGTAGGTTATATTGATGTAAATGCAATTCTTTCTGAAGGAGATATTGATAAAATATATTTACCACAGGTAGAAGGTTTATTAGTAGAACATTTTCAACACATATATACAGGGGATAATGAAAGTGTGTATTTTGGTTCAGAGAATGGTTTTGTTTCTTATCAACTCAATCAATTTGACTTTTATACCGATTCATTATTCAATACCAACTTAAATAAAGTCAGAATTGGTTTTTCTCTAGATTCTATAATTTATAATGGAAATAATGTTAATAATAATAGTGTTAATATAAATTATAGTTTAAATAATATTGATTTTGAATTTTCTTCAAATTATTTTTCTGATTTAGAAAATTTATATTTCTCTTCAAATTTAAAAGGCTATGAAGAGGATTGGACAGAATGGACAATTGAAAATAAAAGGACTTTTACTAATCTATCTCCTGGTAATTACGAGTTTTTAGTAAAATCTCTCAATTCAAAAGGTGTGGAGTCTAGTGTCGTTGCTTATAAATTCACCATATTAAGTCCTTGGTATTTGACTACTTTGGCTAAATTAGTTTATGTATTATTAGGCGTTTTTGGAATTTATCTTATTTGGAGTATTCCTAGGAAACAACACGAATTAGAAACACAAAGTCTAAAAGAAAAACAACGCAAACAATTAGAAAGCCAAGAGAAAGAGTTTTCAGAAAAAGTTAAAGAATCAGAAAAAGAACTCATTTATCTAAGAAATGAAAAATTAAAGAATGAAGTTAATTTTAAAAATAAAGAATTGGCTTCTTTGACAATGCACTTAGTTCAGAAAAGTGAAATCTTATTAAAAATAAAAGAAGAATTACTAAAAATTAATAAAACAAAAGAAAGTAATGACATAAAGAATAATATTAGAAAAGTGGTCAGAACGATTGAAAAAGATTTAAAATTTGATAATAATTGGAATAATTTTGAAAAATACTTTGACCAAGTTCATACCGATTTTATTAAAATCCTAAGAGAGAAATACCCTCAACTTACAACCAAAGATTATAAGTTATGTGCCTATCTTAGAATGAACCTCAGCTCAAAAGAAATCGCCTCACTCATGAATATTACTACAAGAAGTGTAGAAGTTAGTAGATATAGATTAAGAAAAAGACTCAACCTAGAAAAAGAAGATAACCTAACTGATTTTATAATGGATATATAAAATTATAATAAATATTCTTTATTTTTTATTGTTTAATGAAATTGATTGGAGTTACTTCTTCAACTACATTTATTGTGCCAGTAGTACTACAAGTAGTGCTCGTATTGGTTACTGTAATGGTATAAGTTCCACCCTCAACTACTGAAGGGCTTGTTGTAGTTCCACCACTAATAATAGAAGGTCCAGACCAATTGTAATTAATATTAACACCACTGCTTGAACCTGATGCATCTAAACTCTCAACAGGATTAGCACAGTTAATAATATTAGGTACAGCAATATCAACTATTGGATTCGTATTTATTACTACATTAGTCGTTGCCGTATTCGTACAACTATTACCATCCGTAACCGTTACAGTATAAGTGCCACCAGCGGATGTCATTACATTACTTAAACTCGGATTTTGAGCAGCAGATACAAAACCATTAGGTCCTTCCCAAGACCAAATAGTAGCAACTCCTCCTGTTTCGTTTAATGTCAAGGTACTGCCTTCGCATTGAGGACTATTACTTGTAGCTGTAGCAGTAGGCAGTCCATTCACTACTACATTGACAGTGGCAGAACTAGTACAAGAATTACCATCAGTAACGGTAACGGTATAAATTCCACTTGAACTTACAAATGCAGTAGCAATACTAGGGTTTTGCAAGGAAGATGTAAAACCACTAGGTCCTTCCCAAGACCAAGAAACGGCATCTCCACCTGTTTCTCCTAAATTTAAAGAATTGCCTTGACATATAGGACTGTTACTTGTCGCTGTCGCTGTTGGGGCGTCATTAATACTTACAGTTACAGTTGCGGTATTCGTACAACTATTTCCATCTGTTATAGTTACGGTATAGGTTCCATTTGCTGATAAAGTGACATTGCTGATACTAGGATTTTGCATAGAAGAGGTAAAGCTGTTAGGACCCTCCCAAGACCAAGCCGTAGCATCGCCTCCCGTTTCACTAAAAGTAAGAGTACTCCCTACACAAACAGGACTATTGCTGGTCGCATTAGCCGTTGGTAAGGTATTGATAGAAACAACCGTTATAGCCGTTCTTGTACAGGTATTACTATCAGTAATCGTTACAGTATAAGTGCCAGCTGCTGCGGCTGTTACATTTGTTATACTCGGACTTTGAGAAGCAGAAGTAAAACCATTAGGCCCTTCCCAAGACCAAGCGGTAGCATCTCCTCCATTTTCATTTAAGCTAAGCGTTTCTCCTTGGCAAACAGGACTATTACTTGTAGCCGTTGCTGTTGGTACTGCATTGACCGTTACATTAATAGTAGTTGTATTAGTACATGTATTTCCATCAGTAATAGTGACTGTATATACACCACTTGCTGCAGTTGTTACATTTGAAATAGAAGGATTTTGCATAGATGATGTGAAACCATTAGGTCCTTGCCAAGACCAAGAAGTAGCTCCTCCTCCTGTTTCGTTGAGTGTTAATGTGTTGCCTGCACAAATAGGGCTATTACTTGTAAGGTTGATATTAGGCGAAGGATTAATAGTTACCATTGTCGTAGCTGTACTAGTACAAGAGTTTCCACCTGTAGTAGTAACAGTATATGTTCCTGTTGCTGCCGTTGTAGCATTCGATATACTTGGACTTTGTAAAGTAGAAGTGAAGCCATTCGGGCCTTCCCAAGACCAAGAAATAGCATCTCCTCCTGTTTCGTTGAGTGTTAATGTATTACCTACACACAAAGGTCCATTATTACTAGCACTAGTAGTAGGTGCATCATTTACAAAAACAGTTACAATGTCACTATTATTACAACCATTATTTGGGTCGGTTATAGTAACACTATAAATTTCATTAGAAGTGGGTGAGACAGTAAGTTGACCTGTTGTTCCACCACCTATTGTCCCAGCGAAGCCAGTACTCCACAAAAATTGCATTCCATTAGTAGATACAGGATTGGCTCCTATTGTGACAGATTCTCCCGAACAAATGGTCTGGTCCAAACCTGTATCAACATCAGGAGAAAGAACAGTTACAGAAACGATATCTGTTGATGTACAATTATTGCTGCCTGTAATAGTAACTGTATAATTTCCAGCTACAAGACTAGCATCAGGAGTAACATTAATGCTAGGATTTTGAATATTAGAAGTGAAGCCATTAGGTCCTTCCCAAGACCAAGAAATAGCATCTCCTCCTGTTTCATTTAAATCAATTATTACAGGACCAAATGAGCTCCCACATACAGGACTATTACTTGTAGCAGATACAGTAGGTGCTGCATCTATTGTAACATCAACAGTAGCAGAGTTGGTACAGCCTCCTGATATACTAATCACCACAGTATATATACCGTCAGCGGCAGTTGTCACATTACTGATACTTGGATTTTGGCTATTAGAAGTAAATCCATTGGGCCCTGTCCAAGACCATGATATAGCATTTCCTCCATTTTCATTTAATGTTAAAGTATTTCCTTCACAGATAGGGCTGTTACTTACAGCATTAGCAGTGGGACTTGGTCCTACTGTTACAACAACTGTTGAAGATTGAGTACAACTATTTCCATCAGTTACTACAACAGTATATGTGGTAGTAGTTGTTGGTGAAACAGTAATTTGCCCATTATTTCCTCCATTGATTGTTCCATTAGCACCTGTACTCCAAGAATAATCATTGCCACTTGAACTTACAGGTGAACCCCCTATTGTTACAGATTGTCCAGAACAAATGGTTTGATTATTTCCTGCATCAGCACTAGGACCAGAACTCACAGTAATGGTTACTTCATCTGTTGAAGAACATCCTCCTGAATCCGTTACGGTAACAGTGTATGTAGTTGTAGTAGCAGGACTTACACTGGTTTGTCCATTATTTCCTCCTCCTAATGTTCCATTTGCACCCGAAGACCAAGAATAGGTGTTTCCTGTACTACCAACAGGACTTCCACCAATTGTAGCAGATTGTCCTGCGCAAATAGTTTGGTCATTTCCCGCATCAGCAGTTACAGCAGCACTAACAGTCACAGTTACCTCATCTGTACCTGTACAACCATCGCTTTCAGTAATCGTTACAGTATAAGTCGTGGTAGTTGTAGGAGAAACAGTAATTTGACCATTGTCATCATCACTAGGGTTGCCACCTGTATTTAAAGTACCTGAATCACCTGAGCTCCATGCATAGGTGGCATCAGTACTTTCATCATAGATAGGGTCAGCTCCAATAGTTACAGAGGCATTACATCCTGCTGTTAAATCAGGACCTGCATCTGGTGTCGCAGGAAAAATATAAGTATAATCTATACATACATCAAATTGTACATCAGATATGAACCCTCCATCTATTGCTTCAGTAGTGGGACATAATGGGTCTGTATTGGGGTCAACAGCTGGTACGACATCCACACCAATTGTAGTTGTTGCATTGATGTCTGCACCTGAGGCTACTAAATCAATACAATATTGTTGTGGAGCATTCCAACCTGCACCTCCTATAATCTCCCAATCTCTTCCACACATACAGCCATCCATCATAGCTGGTGGGTTTAACCATATATTACCATATACTCCTTGAAGATTACAAGTACTTCCACCAGGGTTTTCTGTTACATTATTTAAATCAATGCAGACTTGAACAGATGTCCAAATAGGTTCACAACCACTAGGGCTTAATCCTGGGTCTGGTATAGTGAAATCTGTCATATATCCTTGACTTTGAACATCATCTGTAGTCCAGTCGTTTCTGTCATCACCAAGAGTCGCATCATTTTCAGTAGTACAATCTTGAATTGTAGTTTGTGCATTAATATGATTAGAACCATTAATAATTATAGCAATAAGGATTAAATATTTAAATGTAGTATTTAATAAATTCATATTAGGTGTGGTTTTAAAAAATTTCAAAATGATAGTTTGGTTTTGAAAAATGTATTTTGAAATTTTAATTCAAATCCTTAGATGGTAGAAAAAGGTTGATTGAATAGTTGTAATAAATATTAATAGATGTTTGTGTTTTGATATAAATATGTATCAAAAATAAGGAATTACTACTGTATATAATATTTTAATGCCTCATCATTACCACAACAGTTTCATTTTTTTACCACAACAATACTTTTATTTAAGCACTCTAACACTACAACATGAATTATTTTAAATTATATTTGTATTGTGATTAAAATTTAATCATTATATAAAATGTTTTATTTTAATTATATAGAATATTTTAGAGCAAGTTTAAAAAAATATCACAATGAGAATCAAAATAGATTGAGGTTTTGGCGAAATAAATATTTTTGAGTTTATCGGGATAAACGA
>JAHDBK010000099.1:5690-9983 GCA_020630455.1 Saprospiraceae bacterium | reverse complement strand
CTTATTTTTTAAAATATCATAATATTTAAATACTTTTTTGTGAAAAATGCAAAAATATCTCCTTTCGTGATTGTTTATTTGTAAAAAATACTAATTTTAATGATTGTATTATTGTTTTTACTAATAAACAATTCAAAATTCATGGGACAATTTAACCAAGACGCCATTTTTAATTTAATAAAAGAGAAAATTTCTCCTCACCAATCTCTTGTTCAAGAAGTATCGGAAATATTAGATGTGAGCATGGATAGTGCTTATAGGCGATTGCGTGGACAGACACCTTTGTCATTTGAAGAAGCCGTTATATTAGCTAGGCATTTTTCATTGAGTATTGACAATATAATACACGATGTCAAAGACAGTTTTCCTTTTGTATATCGTGGAATAACGTACAATGTACCCAACTTAGAAACGTATTATAGAGGCATCTTAGAGGAATTTAAAAAAGCGGGGACACCTAAGAATACTAAAATCTATTATTCCACTAAGGACATCCCGATGTTTCATATTTTTGCATTTCCTAAAGTAGCTGCTTTTAGATTGTTTTTTTGGAAAAAAACCATCTACGATATACCAGAATTTAAAAATGCAACATTTGATTTAGAAAAAGAGCTGAATGAACCTATTATCCAATTAGGAAGACAAGTACTGATGAATTATATCAAATTTCCATCTTATGAAATTTGGTCGAGCGAGGTGGTTAATAGCACGGTTAATCCGATATTGTATTATTATGAATCTGGTGTAATTTCAAAGGTGAGTGAAGCCAAATTATTATTAGACGAGATAGATAAGTTTGTAGACCATATCAGGAAGCAAGCTGAGTATGGTACCAAATTTTTACCAGAAATAGAAGAACCAAAAGTGATGAATAATTTCGAATTGTATTATAATGAGGTAACATTGTCTAATAATACAATCATTTTAGAAAGTGAAGGAAAACGACACGCATATCTAGTCCAAAATGCAGTTGATTTTTTGAGAACGGACAATGCGGATTTTTGTGAAAGGACAATGGCGTGGATGAATAATATTACTAGAAAGTCGGTTATGATAAGTAGCCATGCAGAAAAATTTAGACAAAAATTCTTTACCAATATTCATAGAGAGGTAGAAAGAGCTAGAAATAAAATTGAATAAAAAAAGAGCTGCCATTGATAGCAGCTCTTTTATTTGTTGTTTTTTTATCTCTTAATCAAATTTAGGATATAAAAAAGTTTTTTAGGGTTATATCCTAAGTCATAAAGGGTGTTATTTCTTATTTGTTAATACAAATCTAAATAAACTTAAGGAAAGATGAAAGTTAAAATGATTGAGTGGCTGATTTTTTGGATAAGCGGTTGGTTTTTTAAATGGCGTTAATTTTATTGAGCAAATTTTCTTTTTTTCTTCTAGAAACATCAAGTTGGATATTATTATATAATAGGACATATCCTCCATCTCCTCTATAATATTTAGAGAGGTAATTTAAATTAATAATGTGTTTTCTATGAATGCGTACGAAAGGATAATTTTCAAAAATAGTTTCGTAATCTCCTAAAGTTCTAGTGCTTAAAACTTTTTTATTATTATTTAAAAATAAATTAGTGTAATTTCCTTCCGCTTCTAAATAAATAATATCATCAATGCCAAGGAATTCATATCCATCTCCAACGGGTATCCCAATTTTGTGCCTAGTAGCATTGGCTTGAAAATTATTCAGTAAGGTTTCTATTTTTTGTTCTTTTTTAATAGGGAGGTTGTCAATTTTTTCAAAGATTTCCATTACATCTTTTATAGAAATAGGTTTTAGAATATAATCTAAACAAGAAAACTTTATAGCCTGCATTGCATATTTGTCAAAACCAGTTACAAAAACTACAGAAAAAGGGATTTTATCAAATTTTGCTAATAAATCAAAACCAGAACCATTAGGCATTTCTACATCTAAAAATAAAATATCAGGAGTATTAATATTAATATTTTGAAAAGCATCATCTATATTAGATGAAACTCCAATAATTTGTACATTTGGACAATATTTTTCTAATATATGGACTAATGCTTCTCTACTTTTTTGCTCATCATCAACAATATAAACCTTGTGTTGTTGTAGTAATTTTTCCATGTTTATTAATCAATGGGTAAATTCATAATGACAATTGTTCCACTTCCATCCAAAACATTATCAATAATATCTATTTGTAAATTGTAGTCCTTGTTTTTTGACAAAACATTCAAATGTTCTTCTACAATTTGCATTCCTCTAGAGGGATGTTTTCTTTGTTTATTCTGCTTTAATGCTTTGGATGCTTCTCTTCCTATTCCGTTGTCTTCTATTCTAATAATAAGATTATATTCGTTCTTTTTTTGTAAAATAATTCGCAATATACCCTTTTCTTTTTTATTTAACAAACCATGAACTATTGCATTTTCTACGAAAGGTTGTAAAACGATAGTTGGAATTTCTATGTCCATTTCCACGTCAGGTGCTATATCGAGAACAAAATCAAACTTATCTTCAGTTCTCATTTGCTCAAGTTTTATATATAATTGAACAGCTTCAAGTGATTGCCCAAGTGAAATAAAAGTCTTTCTCGATAATTCAAGAAAACTTCTAATTAAAGTTGAGAAGTCGCTTAAATAACTACTAGCTTTTTCTGTTTCATTTTTAAAAATATAAGCTTGAATGGCATTCATAGAATTGAACACAAAATGAGGATTCATTTGTGATTGTAGGGCTTTAATTTCTAATTCTGCCATTTGAGTATTCAACTGTTCTTTATCTCGAACACGCTTGATATTGAAATATACAAATGCAAGTACTGATAGTATTAAAAGAATGGCATAAGTCAGATAAGCCCAAAAAGAATATAGAATATGTGGTTTGATTTGAAGAAAAACTTGTGCTTTTTCTAAACTTTCAAGTCCATCTTTGTTGATGGATTTTACTTCAAAAACATATTTTCCTTTAGGTATTTTAGGGATTCTAATATAATTGTCTTTAGTATAAAGCCATTTGTCATCAAGGTTTTTGATTCGATACTTATAAGTTATTTTTTGATTATATGAAATACTATTAAATTTAAAATATAAAGAGTTTTCATTATGTTTTAGCTTGTATTGACCTTTTAATGGAACATTTTTTTCATTTATTTTCACTTCTTCAATTAAAATGGGAGGTGCACTATTTAGTGAACTTACACTTTTTTCATCTAGGATATTCAGTCCTTCAGACGTGCCTACGTAAATTAAACTATCATGTTTAAAAATAGAAGTAATATGATTACTCACCAAACCATCATCAGTGGTGATTTTTCTTATCATTCCTCTTGGATAATCAATCAGACTAATCCCTCTCATTGTAGCCACCCAAACGCGGTCTTGTTTATCAATAAATAATCTATTGCAGAGGTTACTCGTTAGTTCTTTAATTGATTCTGTATAGTGTTTGATTATTTTATGGTCTTTAATACGATAAACACCATTTTTGTATGTTGAAATCCAGATACTCCCATCCGATGTTTTTTGCATGTCAGATATATAATAGTCGATACTTGTGCTATCTTTAAAGATTTCTTTTTTATAGGTGTCTTCTTCAAAAATATCTATTGGGATTAAATTAAAATACTGCTTTTTAGTAATTTTTTTATCTACTACATATCTAATATTACTTTTAAGCGCTAAATCCTCTCCTCTTTTAGTTACTTTTTGAGTCTTCGGCAAATCATCATTAATAGGAAATAATAGATTATATACACCATTAGTGGTCCCTATATATAATTCATAATCATTTTTATAAAGAATATTGTAAGCTTTTACATTATTATGACTATAAAGCGTAGGATATAAATACATAGAATCTTGTCCCAATTCCCAAATATAAACAGATGAGCCATTCGTAAAAGACATAAAATTAGGTTTGATTTGGCTCATCCTTTTAACTTGACTATTGTAAACAATCCTCTTCTCTTTTAATTTATTGGTTCGAGGATTCAAGTCTAATTTATATAATTTTTCAAGAGAGACATATAGAGATTGGTCATGGCTAACTAATATATCATACATTTCTGCTTTAGAGTCAATTATATGATGGACATCAATTATTTCTTTTCCTCTAAAGTGACTAATTCCTCCTTGGTAAGTTCCAACATACACATTCCCCTCTTTATCACCATCTATATCATAAATATAGTTGTTGGGCAATGATGAATTTTCGCTATCATAAAGTGCATATACATTATTATAAAGTACATAAATACCATCACTATTAGAAGAGAACCAAATGTTTTTTTCTCTATCTTCAAATATTTC
>JAHDBK010000099.1:0-5590 GCA_020630455.1 Saprospiraceae bacterium | reverse complement strand
TACCATCACTATTAGAAGAGAACCAAATGTTTTTTTCTCTATCTTCAAATATTTCATTACATAGATTATTGTTTACAAACTCTGTATAATCTTCGTATTCGTCATCATATAAACTTTGTTTGGTAATAACTGAATTTGGAGAGTTAATCCAGTATCTTTTTTTACTGTCTTTGGTAACCTGAATATAAGCCTGTTTAATTTCATTGTCTTTCCAAAGTTTGAATTGACATTCTTCAAATTTTTCATTTTGAATAGTATAATATTTTTTTGATTGTGTTTCATATAATAATATAATGCTATCAAAAACCCCAGAAACGAAGAAGTTGAAATAAAAATGGTCTTTAGTCAAAGGAATAGAATCCTTAAAAATGAGTTCTTCTTTTACTTTATCATATTTTAAAAGATAATTATTACCAAACCAATAGACCTCTCCATTCAAATGAGTCATCGCAGTATGACTGACATTGGAATGCTTGAATAAATTCTTATGGAGGTACTTTTTGGTGAAGGTGTTATTCTCTTTGGTTATTTTTAATAAGGAAACACTATCCCTATCATTTTTAACAGAGGCAATCATAGTCGTATCATTAATCTCAATCCACTCTTTCATGATCTCACCTTCATCAAAATTAATTTGCTTGATTTCATCATTGGTTAAATAATAAAAACCTCCTCCATAACTGATGAACCAAATGATGCCCATTGCCTCTCTACACTCTAATATCTCACTATTACTAATTAATGGACTATCATATAATTTAAATTCAATTCCATCATATTTACAAAGACCATTATTGGTAGGAATCCAAATATATCCTTTTTCGTCTTGAAGAATAGAATAAGTAATGTGACCAGGAAGTCCATCATCTGTAGTAAAATGCTTTAAAGAATACACTTGAGCAGATAAAACAAGGGTATTAATACTTATAAATAAATATATTAATAATAACCTGATTGTAAATCTATCAATTAGCATTTTATATTAAAAATTAGAAATAATATCCTTTTGTTAATGCAATATAATATTTATTTTTTATAGGAGAGTGTTTAAAATTAAATTAGTTATTAGTTTAATGTGAATTGTACTTGTTTCGGTATTTTATATTAAATAATAAATAATATGTTATTTTTTTATACAATAATTGTGTTTTTTAAATACTATCGATTTTAATTTTTTTAATTCATGATATAGTTTTAAGTGATTGTTTTTTAATATATTACGTATTTTTTATTTACAATATCAGATGAGTTTATAGTGTCACATTTACTTAGTTATTTTTACTTGAAATTTAAATTTGGCATTCCAATTGTATTTTATAAATTAGAAACTATAATTAAACACTATAAAATTGATAACTAAAAAACAATTATAAATGAGAGAGCTTAATGACTTAGAAGACTTTGTTGAGCAGCTAAAAATTAGCATTGATAGTAGAATTAAAATTGAAGAACTAAAATTAGCTAAATTAATACTGCCTTATATTCCAGATACAACAGTGAATCACAAAACAGATTGTGAAGGGCTTACAGATAATAGTATTAATAATGTTCCCACTTTCAGCTCTAAAAAATTATATAATGAGCAATTATTTAATATGATTGAAAAATTCAGTCATAAAATTTGTAAACTGAAATATATGCTTACAAAAGTGGATATTAATAATGTTTTAAAAACCAATAAATTAATTGAAACAGAAGAATATTTAAATTGGGATAAAAAACAAATGAGATTATTTTTTAACGAAATTTCTCTTCCCAACAAAAAACAATAATAAGTAGTTATAGAAAAAGTAGTTTTAGTATGTATATTTTAAAAGGAATAATGAAGCAATTCTCATTATTCCTTTTTTTATAATAACGTCTAACATCTATTCATAATTTTTGTTTGTTTTTTATACTTTTATCTAAAGAGTGAGTATTATAGCGTAATAAATAAATTTGATTCTTCGTTAGCAATTAAAAAATAAATAAAAATGAAAAAATTATGTTTTGCCTTCGCCGTAATAATCTTAATGAGTTCAAGTGCTTGTGTGAGTAAAAAAGAATATCAAACCATGCAAGCTAGACTCTTGAAAGATAATGAACTAGCCAATCAACAATTAGGTAAATGTGGTAAATCACTTAATGAAAAAATTAAAGAATTAGAAGCATTACAAGCAGAATATGATAATCTGGCAAGTAAATTTGAAATTAATGAAAGCATGTTATCTGATAGGACAAATCAAATTGATTATCTAAAAAAACAAATTGAAGACCTCAAAGTTATTTATGATAAACAATTAACTCAAGTAGGTGACCTCACCGTCCTTTCTCAATCTGCTAATGATAATATTAAAGAGACGCTTTCTCAATTAGAACAAAAAGATAAATATATTAATCTCCTTCAAGCAGCTAAAACCAAAGCGGATTCTATCAATTTAGCTTTAGCAGTAAACCTCAAAGGAGTATTAGAAGAAGGAATTTCTGATAGAGATGTAGAAATTAAAGTAGATAAAACAGTCGTTTTTGTCAATCTTTCAGATAAAATGCTATTCAAAAGTGGTTCTTCTAATTTAACTACTCGTGCTGATGAAGTATTAGGAAAAATTGCTAAAATTATCGAATCTCGTCCTGATTTAGAAGTCATGGTTGAAGGTTATACTGATAATGTTCCTATTAAGAATTCATGTATACAAGATAATTGGGACTTAAGTGTTAAAAGAGCGACTTCTGTGGTTAGAGCATTACAAAACAATCATAATATTGACCCCAATAGATTAATAGCAGCAGGAAGAGGCGAGTATAATGCTCTTGCTTCTAATGATACCGCTTCTGGAAGGTCGATTAATCGCAGAACGAGGATTATCATTTTACCTAAATTGAACCAATTTTATGATTTACTTAATCCAAATAAAGTTCCTGATTAGTCAATTGTTGAATTAATTAACTTTCTTAAGAATTGTTTTTTATAAAATAATTAATTAGAAAAATAAGCAATAATAAAAATAAATCTTTATCATTGAATGGTATTAGTGTATAAATTAAACTAATACCATTTTTTTATGTTCAATTCATTTATAGAATTCTTTAAAAAATTAAATTTGCTGTGTATCTTTGAGCATCATATTTAATTATTGATTAATTATAAAAAATATTTAAAATGGCTGAAGTGATTAAAATGCCTAGGATGAGTGATACGATGGAAGAAGGAAACATCGTTGCTTGGCATAAAAAAGTAGGTGATACTGTTGAGATCGGCGATTTATTAGCAGAGATAGAAACCGATAAAGCAACAATGGATTTTGAATCTCCAGCAGATGGAGTATTATTGCATATTGCTGTAGCGGAAGGAGCTATTAAAATTGGAGGTGTCCTTGCAGTAATAGGTGAAGAGGGAGAAGATGTACAAGCCATTTTAGACGCATCAGGAGGAAGTGAAGAAACTCCTGCTCCTAAAAAAGAAGAAACGCCAAGTCCTCAAGCTCCTCCAGTGGTTCAAGAGGCTACACCACAAACAAATGTTGTTTCTAGCCCTCCTGTAGTAAGCAATGGTGCTGCTAGTGATAGGGTAAAAGCATCTCCTTTGGCTAAAAGCATGGCTAAAGAAGCGGGTATCAATTTATCTTCAATTGTAGGAACGGGTGATAGTGGTAGAATTATCAAAAGAGATATAGAACAATATTTACAGTCTCCTCAACCAGCCGCAGCTAGTCCTGTAGTGCCTGCTACTCCTGGAGCTCAATACACGGATACACCTGTTTCTCAAATGCGTAAAGTAATTGCTAGAAGATTAGGTGAAAGTAAATTTTCAGCTCCTCATTTCTATTTGACAATTGAAGTTAATATGGAAAATGCCATCAAAGCTAGAAAAGAACTGAATGCTATTGCTCCTACTAAATTATCATTCAATGATATAGTAGTCAAATCAGTTGCCGCTTCATTAAGACAACATCCTAATGTCAATTCTTCTTGGTTAGGAGACAAAATTCGTCAAAATCATGATGTTAATGTGGGTGTTGCAGTTGCAGTTGATGAAGGATTATTAGTTCCTGTAATTAGAAATGCAGATACTAAAACACTGTCTCAAATCAATTCAGAAGTAAGAGAGCTAGCAGGAAAAGCTAAAGATAGAAAATTACAACCACAAGAAATGCAAGGAAATACTTTTACCGTTTCTAATTTGGGAATGTTTGGTATTGAAGAGTTTACAGCAATTATCAATCCTCCTGATGCTTGCATTTTGGCAGTAGGTGCGATTGTTCAAAAACCAATTGTAGTAGACGGAGAAATACAAGTGGGTTCTATGATGAAAGTTACGCTTTCTTGTGATCATAGAGTAGTAGATGGTGCTATGGGTGCTCAGTTCTTAGCTACTTTAAAAGGTATTTTAGAAAACCCTATTGCCATGCTTGTTTAATTATTTTTATAATAATATAAAATAAGAAATAATAAAGAAAACTCTTTATTATTTCTTATTTATTAATCTAATTTATTATGTTTTCGAATTCTTTTTTTAAAGCTAAATTTTCTTTTTTAATATTAATGACAATATTGTTGTTGATATCATGTAATTCTGATACTAATCCATCTACAGATGGTGATGAACCAACAACAGTAAAAGAAGATACTCAAAAAGAGAAAGAAATTGAAATCAAGGTAGATAGCACTGCATTAGCAAGAGCCCAAGCTGTAAAGGATTCAATCGTTCAAGATAGTATCCAAAAAGTTGAGGAAGCTTTAGCACTTGAAGAAAAAGCTAAAAAAGAAGCAGCAGCTAAAAAAGCGGCTGAAGAAAAGAAGAAAAAACAATTAGAAGCTCAAAAAAATGCCCCTAAAATTAAATTCGATCAAACTACTTATGATTTCGGAGAAATTAAAGAAGGAGATGTAGTTAAGTATGAATTTTTCTTTACCAATACAGGCAAATCAGATTTAGTTATTAAAGACGCTTCTGCTACTTGTGGTTGTACTGTTCCAGGCTTTTCTTTTTTACCCATTAAACCAGGAGATACCAGTGCAATTAATGTTTCTTTTAATAGTGCTCACAAAGTAGGTCCTCAAAAACCTGTGATTACCGTAATAACAAATGGATATCCATCAAAGCAAATTTTAACCATGACGGGTACCGTTGTTACTAAATAAGAGTATATTTAAAAATTTATCACAATGATAATCAATAGATTAAAATTTAAATATGCTCTAAAATAAAGAGATTTCTTTATTATTTATATAATTATTACTTCTTACTTGACTTTCTTTATTAAAAGTGTTATTTTTACACTAATTCATTTTTTAATTTTTTTTATATCCGTTTTTTAATGTTATAAAATCAAATTAGAGTATGTTTAAAAATTTATCACAATGAGAATCAATAGATTGAGGTTTTGGCGAAATAAATATTTTTGAGTTTATCGGGATAAACGATGAAATATTTATAAAGACAAGTTCTTAATATGTTGATTGTCATGAAGATTAAAATTTAAAAATACTCTTAGAAAAGCCAAATTTAATGGTGTTTTCGTGAAACATTTTTTGTATTTTTCACGTATACAATACTTGGTCTTAAAAACTGCTAGATATATCTTTTGAGCAAATACAAAATACACTGATT